>JBGQHD010000115.1:0-9508 GCA_041497795.1 Planctomycetia bacterium | reverse complement strand
GAACGCTGGATTCCGCAATTCAAGAGCCGTTTGCTTGCCAAACACCCGTCATCAATCGCCGCCGTGTTCAAAGTAAGAACCAGCACCGTCCGTCTCTCCCGCCGCCGCCTGCTGGCTCGCTGCGCCTGCGGGTTCGGGTCGGTCGCGCTGGGCGCGCTGCTGGCCGACTGGGGCGAAGCGTCGGCGGCCACGTCGGGCAGTGCCGATCACGGTCCATTCGCGCCGCACCCGTCGCATTTCAAGCCACGAGCCCGCAACGTCATTTTCCTCTATATGGATGGCGGGCCGTCGCAGGTCGATACGTTCGACCCCAAGCCGCGGCTGGCGGCCGAGCACGGCAAGCCGTTCGGGGCCAAGATTCAGCCCACGCAGTTCAACAACAACGGCAACACGCTGGGCTGCCCTTGGAAGTTCCACCAGTACGGCCAAAGCGGCATCCCGGTCAGCGACCTGTTCCCCAACGTGGCCCGGCACGTGGACGAGCTGGCGGTCATCCGCTCGATGACGTCGAAGTTCTCCGAGCACACGAACGCCAACTACTTCTTGCACACCGGCAATGGCCAGCAGGGGCGGCCGAGCATGGGGGCCTGGGTCGGCTACGGCCTGGGGAGCGATTGCCGCGATTTGCCCGGCTTCGTCGTGCTCAACGGTGGATTGATCCCGCCGGGCGGGCTCGACAATTTCAACAGCGGCTTCTTGCCGGCCACCTATCAAGGCTCGATCTCCAACCCCGGCGACGCCCCGGTGGCCAACGTGCGGCCGACCGAGCCGAAGCCGGCCTTGCAGCGGAACAAGCTGGAGCTGATGCGGCGGCTCGACGAGGCCTCGCGAGCACGGCAAGGCGGCGACGACGCTGTGGAAGCGGCCATCGCCAATTACGAGCTGGCCTACCGCATGCAGGTCGCCGTGCCGGAGCTGACGGACCTCAGCCGGGAGACGGCGGCCACGAAGCGCGACTACGGTCTGGAGGCCGGCTACGCGCCGACGGCCACCTTCGGCCGGCAGTGCTTGCTTGCCCGGCGGCTGGTCGAGCGCGGCGTGCGGTTCGTGCAGCTCACCTGCCCGAGCGTCGGGACCGATCGCTGGGACCAGCACAGCGGCTTAAAAGACGGGCACGAGCGCAACGCGCGGGCCGTCGATCAGCCGATCGCGGCGCTCTTGGGCGATCTCAAGCAGCGCGGCCTGTTGGACGAGACGCTGGTAATCTGGTCCGGCGAGTTCGGCCGCACGCCGTTCGCGCAAGGCTCGGACGGGCGGGACCACAACCCCTTCGGCTTCTCGATGTGGCTGGCCGGCGGCGGCGCGCGGGCCGGCACGATCTTCGGCGCGACCGACGATTACGGCTATCACGCCGTCGAGGGCAAGGTCGAGATGTATGACCTGCACGCTACGATCCTGCACCTCTTGGGCATCGACCACAAGCGGCTCACCTTCCGCTTCAGCGGCCGAGATATGCGGCTGACCGACGTGCACGGCAAGCTGATCCCGGAAGTGCTCCGCGAGTAGCCGTTTGTGGAACGGGCGCGATAGCATTCCGGGGAGCAGAGCGTGGCCCAAACGAGCATCCCCGCACATGCCGCCGGTCAACCAACTCGGTCAGCGGGTCTCCCTCAACTGATCTGGCGCCTCGAACCAAAGCCACCACAGGTGCTCCAGCCCACCGCTGAGGCGGTCGAAGGTCACAACCTCCGCCGGCGCGAACACCTGTTGCCACTCGGTTGCCTGCTGGCCGCCGCCGCACGCTGAAATGTAGACGAACTGCAGGTCTTTCCCAGGCCTCGCAAACGCGGCCGGAAACACGGCCCAGTCATCTACGGTATGGATTTCGCCGGAGCTGCCGTGGCTAGCGAGAACCACGAAACGCCCGTATTCGATGGCGGTGCGGAGATTCTCCACCGTGATCGGGGCCACAACGACCTTCCCAGGACCCCAGCGTTGCTGGGCAACGCGAGAGATTCGATAGCAGAACAATTTCGGCCCCCAGGTGCCCAAGGCTTCATACCCTGCGTTGTCGTACAAGAAATAGACCGGAGCGGGCACCACGTCCGCGCGGGCCAACGTTGAGGCGTGGAGGGCCAAGCCAATGACCAGGGCAACCGATACCACCAGGATGCTGTTGCCCGCCAATGCCACGCGCATCAGCCGCGGCCTGCGGGCGAGCCGGTTGACTAGCGGCAGGCACCGTCTTGACCCTGCAAGGGCCGTCCCCATGCCCACGACCGTCATGAGGCCGCACAAGCCAAGGCCTGCAAGAAAGACGATCATTACGCCCGCTTGCACCGCACCGTATTGGGAAGCTTGCCCGACATGATGTCTGACGAGATAGGTCTCAAGAGAGAGGTAAATGGGCCACATGCAAAGGAGAAGCAGCAGCATTAGCGGTGCCGCGGGCCCCTGGGCACGATGGTGGCCAAGGAAGGCGTCGTCACGCCTGACGCGGAACAGGTGCAGAAACGGCGTGAGGCCAAGATAGCAGAACGTGGCCAGTAGACGACTGGCCCATGTTGGGCGCGATGTGTCGGATGCAGCCGTCATCGTCACGACCTCTCAAGGGGCCAGCCTTGTTGATGATAATGTCCCTGATGCGTTTGTCACGCTTTTTGCTGGCGTGTGCCGCCGCCCTTCTAGGCTGGCGGACTGCGAGCCTTCCTTCCGGCTTCCGTGTCCTTTGTCCATGTCGAGGCGTTAGAATTAGCGCCCCTGATGCTTCCGGTACCGTGGAGAAGTACATTCGTGGCCCAGCTCGCTATTGATGCTCGCCGGCAGTTTGCCGTGGACGTGCTGCGGCAGCTCCGCGATACCGGCTTCGAGGCCTATTGGGCCGGCGGCTGCGTGCGCGACCATCTGCTGGGGCTGGCGCCCAAGGACTTCGACGTGGCGACCAATGCCACGCCCGACGAGGTCCGGCGGCTGTTCGGGCGGCGGCGCACGCTGGCCGTGGGGGCGGCGTTCGGCGTCATCGTCGTGCTCGGCCCCCGCGAGGCCGGCCAGGTGGAGGTGACGACCTTTCGCCACGACGGCCGTTACAGCGACGGCCGGCACCCCGACAACGTCACCTTCGGCACCGCCGAGGAGGACGTGCGGCGGCGCGACTTCACCATCAACGGCATGCTCTACGATCCCCTGGCCGACCGCGTGCTCGACTGGGTCGGCGGCCAGGAGGATCTGCGGGCCGGGGTCGTTCGTGCCATCGGCGATCCGCGCCAGCGGTTCGACGAAGACAAGCTGCGGATGCTGCGGGCCGTGCGCTTCGCCGCCCGATTCGGCTTTCGCCTCGATGACGCCACACGCGACGCAATCGGCCCCATGGCCCACGAGATCAGTATCGTGGCCGCTGAGCGGATCGCTCAGGAGATGCGGGCCATTCTGCTCCATCCCAGCCGGGTGGAAGGGATCGAGCTTTGCCGGCAAGTCGGCTTGCTGGCTGTGATATTGCCTGAATGGAGTGCGCTTGATGCCGCGCGGCGCGAGCATGTGCTGGACGTCTTGCGGCGGCTGAACGAGCCGAGCTTCTCCTTGGCGCTAGCGGCGCTGCTGCACGAGGTTGGGCCGACGCCGTCCACTTCCGCCGATGCCGCTGAAGCGATTTGCCGCCGCTGGCGACTTTCCAACGACGAGGTCGAGCGAGTGGCGTGGCTCGTGCGGCATCACCTCGACCTGCGCGAGGCGCGGGCCATGCCCTGGCCTCGGTTGCAGCGGCTCTTAATCAAAGCCGGGATCCAGGAGCTGCTCGATTTGCACGCGGCCGATATGGCGGTCGTGGGTTTGGAAACGGATTCGCTGGCGTTCTGCAGAGAAATGCTGGCGCGGCCACGGGAAGAGCTTGATCCTCCACCGCTGATCACCGGTCACGATCTGATCGGCCACGGCGTGCCCCGCGGCAAGGTCTATCAGGCAATACTGGACCGCGTGCGGGACGCGCAGCTCGAGGGATTAATCGACAGCAAGGCAGCGGCGTTGGCTTTGGTCGATCAGCTCTTGGCCGCCGGCGACGTCGCCCCATCGCCGCACGTCCGGCGCGACTGACGGCGGGCCATGCGTCGCAGTCGCGTCTCGATCGCGGCCCGCGGGTGGCTGCGATCGTGCCGGAAAGGCGGCATTCGCCGTGCTTGCCGGTCGTGCCGCCTGAATCGACTCGACCTCCTGGGGCGGCGAGCGCCAGCACCCCGACTGCTCCAAGCAGCCGGGTTGCTTTCGTTCTTCGTAAGTGCGGTGGCGATCGGCGGGCACCGTTTGCCCCAGCTCCATCCCCATTCTAGAGTTTCTTCGTATTGCCCTCGACGTGCGGAATCGAGCAACCATCCTCGTGGTGGGGTTTCAAGCTATGTCCCAGGATGACGTGCTGGCCCGGCTGGCGCGCTTCACGTCCGCCCCGGCGGCACACGCGCCGCTGCCCGGCAGCCGAACGCCGGAAGCACCGTTGCCGGGCGCAGCGGCGTTGGCCAACGCGCCCGAGGACGACGACCCGCGGCTGGATCAGCTTTTGCGGCGGATCTCCGTGCTCAGCGGCGATCCGACCGTCATCCGCGAGAATGAGCCCGCGCCGCGCCGCGCGCCGGCCATGACAGGCCCCGAGTTCGTGCCGCACGAGCCCGGCTCGTTCGACGAAGCCAAGATCACCGAAGGGCAGGTCGAAGCGCTGGCCCTCAAATATCTGCTCGCCGTGGCCACCGTCGCCGGCCGGGCGATCGCCGAGCAGATGAAGCTGCCGTTCAAGCTCATCGACGGCATGCTGGCCCGGATGAAGAACGACCAGCTCGTTTATTACTACGCCGATGCGCCGATGAACGACTACGTGTACCAGCTCACCGACGTGGGCCGGGAGCGGGCGCGGCGGTTCTCCGAGATCAGCAGCTACTTCGGCGCGGTGCCCGTCGATTTGAGCGATTACGTGCGGAGCGTGGCGGCGCAGTCCATCGCCCATCAGCATCCCACGGTCGAAGATTTGCAGCACGCGTTTCGCGACCTGCTGATCAACGCCCAGATGCTGGCTCGGCTGGGGCCGGCGATCAATTCCGGCCGTGGGCTGTTCCTCTTCGGCCCGCCGGGCAACGGGAAGACGAGCATCGCGGAACGCGTCACCGCCGCCTTCGGCTCGTCGATTTGGATTCCGCGGGCCATCATGGTCGATGGCGAGATCATCCGCACCTTCGACCCGATCAACCACGAGGAAGCGCCGCTGGAGCCGGGCCGCGGGCTGCTCCAGGACCACGTGGACAAGCGCTGGGTGCGCATCCGCCGGCCGACGATCGTCACCGGCGGCGAGCTGACGATGGAAAACCTGGAGGTCGCGCGCAACAAGGCGACCGGCACGTACGAGGCGCCGCTGCAGCTCAAGAGCAACTGCGGCACGCTGGTGATCGACGACTTCGGCCGCCAGAAGATGCGCGTGGACCAGTTGCTCAATCGCTGGATCGTGCCGCTGGAGAAGCGGATCGACTTTTTGAACATGCCCAGCGGCAAGAAGGTGCAGGTGCCCTTCGACCAGCTCATCATCTTCTCGACCAACCTGCAGCCCAGGGACCTGGTCGACGAGGCCTTCCTGCGGCGCATCCCCTACAAGGTGGAAGTGATCGACCCCACGGAGGAGGAGTTCCGCAGCCTGTTCAAGCTGATGGCCGAGAAGCTGGAGCTGGAGTACCGCCCGGAGATCGTCGATTACGTCGTGGAACAGCACTACAAGCGCGTCAACCGGCCGTTCCGCTGCTGCCAGCCGCGCGACCTGCTGCTGCAAGTGCGAAATTACTGCCGCTTCGTCAACCTGACGCCGGAAATGACCAAGGAGTATTTGGACTTCGCGGTCGAGAACTACTTCGCCGTGATGTAAGCGGCGAGTGTAGGACGGATTGCCAATCCGTCCGAAAGGCGGCGAGACGCTAGCAAGCCCCGCGGACGCCAAGGGCAGTGCCGAGCAGTCTTGCCGGCGATGGTCGAGATAGCTATCATCCCGCCCCCGACCATCAGAAAAAAACGCCCCGCTGGCAGTGCCGCCGGCCGGCGCCTCCGCGGGACATGCTCTCATCGGCCCCATCACATCGGCCCGTATCACCAGGGAGGGTGAGATGCCCAGCCGCCAGCGGACCGTCGCGCTGCTCGCCGCCGCCAGCTTCATCCTTCTGGGGTTGGCGTACGTGCTGGTTCTGCCGCCGTACGAGGGATTCGATGAGACCGGGCATTACTCTTACATCACGCAGCTCGCCGACCGTGGCGACGTCCCCGACCTGCGGTCGTCGCCGTTTGATGCGACTATCGACGCCGATCTGGCCGGCTTGCCCCGTAAGTACGGCGACTTTCCCCCGTTCGAAGCCAACGGCGGGCGGACCTACCGTTCGTTCTTTGACGACGCCTCGGCCGACGAGCGCGCCGCCAGCTCCGGCCGTTTCTTCAGCCGGCCCGCGGCAAGCGTCAGCTACCGCCCCGGCGGCGGGTCCAACGGCATCGGGCACCATCCGCCGCTGTACTATGCGGTGATGACCGTGCCGTATCGGCTGGTGCGAGCGTGCTCGCCCGCGACGCGGCTGTTGGCGCTGCGCGCGTGCTCGCTGCTGCTGGCCGCGGGCAGTCTTGGGTTCTGGTTCAAGGGGCTGCGGCTGCTGGGCTCGGGCGACGCCAGGCGGCAATGGCTGCTGGCCGCCTGCGTGCCCGTTCTGATTCCTTCCCTGTATTACGACCTCGCCCGGGTGGGGAACGACTCGCTGGCCTGTCTGGCCTTCGCGGCGACGTTCTATTGCCTGCTGCGCAGCCTGTCACACGAGCAGCGCCGCCTGCGCGATTACCTCTGGCTCGGCACGGCCCTGGGCTGCGGTTTGCTGACGAAGCTGTTCTTCGTGCCGGTGCTGGTGGGCGTGATCGGGCTGACCGTGTGGTTCGGGATTAGGCATCACAAGCTGCCCGTCTCGGCGATTGCGGCGCGGGTCGCGCTCTTGGTCTTCATCCCGCTGGCCATCTCAGGCTGGTGGTTCGCGCTGTGCTACTTTCGCTATGGCATGTTCTTCGCGCGGCAGGATGCCTATGCGTTTAGCGCGATAACCTCGCTGGCCGGCGACCAATTGACCACGGCCGATTTCGCTTTCCAGTTCTGCCGCGCCTGGGCCGCCTTTGGCGCGATGTTCTTCTGGTGCGGCACGTGGAGCATGGTCCATCCGCCCTTGTGGCACTATGCGTGGTGCGCGCCGGCCGTGGCTCTCATCGCCTGGAGCCTGTTTCGCTGCTCCTGGCGGACGATGAGCCGGCAGCAAATGCAATTGCTTACCGCCGCGGGCGCGCTGCTAGGCTTGGTGTTGGGCGCGTTCGGCTACCTGCTGTGCCAGAGAATCAAGCACCTGGGGATCGGCTCGGGGTTCGGGGGCTATTACCTGTTCTTCGCCTGGCCGATCGTGGGCGTGCTGGCCGCGCTGGCCTTCACGGGGCCGATGTCCACCCCGTGGCGGCGGCTGCTGGCGGTCGCCCTGGCCGCGCTGCTGGTCTTCGAGGCGTCGGGCCTGTGGTATTCGTGCCAAGTCTATGCCGGCACCGTGGCCAAGCTGGGCGGCAACAAGACCGGCGTCGGCGGGCTGGCCCCCACGCCGGGCAACGTGGCGCTGGTGCTCGAACGGCTCAGCGCTTTCGCGTTCCCGTATTGGGCGGCGGCATGCTATGTGGCGTCATTCGTGGCCCGGGGGGCCCTCATCTGGATTGTGTTGTCGCGAGTCGCTGGCGGTGTCGCCGCGGGTGGAGCATCTAATCGTGTTCGTGCTCGTCCTCGTCATCGGGACTCGTCGAGCACGAGTACGAGCACAACCACGAGAGTGGTGTCGTGCCAGCAGCCGTAAGTTAAGGCGATCTAACGCAGAAGGCCTCTTGCTATCGCCCCGTCCGAGCCTCAGCCGAGCTTGACCGAGCCAGGCCGGCGAACTACGATCCCCGCCCACTCCAAGGAGGGAGACCCAGCGGGGCGCCGCGGGCCAGCCGCATGACCGTCTTGAACACCGTTCATGGCCGATGGGTGCACACGCGCCGCGTGCGCGTGCTGGCCGAGAGAATTTGCCCGCTGCTCGTGGGCGGCTGGCAAGTGGCCGACGTGGGCGCGGGCGATGGCTCGCTCGGGGCGCGGCTGCTCGAGCGCGTGCCGGCACTTCGCATGGTCGGTTACGACGTGCTCGTGCGACCGCACACCGCCATTCCGGTGATGCCGATGGACGATGGCCGTCTGCCGCTGCCCGACGGCGCCGTGGATGCCGTGCTGCTGGTGGACGTGCTGCACCATACGGCCGATCCCTTGGAGCTGCTGCGCGAGGCGGCCCGCGTGGCGCGGCGGGCGATCGTGATCAAAGACCATCGCACGGCGCGGCCGCTGGCCCGCCCGACGCTGCGGTTCATGGACCACGTCGGCAACCGGCGGCACGGCGTGGCGCTGCCGTGCAACTACTGGAGCGACGCCCGCTGGCAGGCCGCCTGGAGCGAGCTGGGCCTGACGCTCGAACACTATCAAACGCGGCTGGGACTGTATCCCCGGCCGGCCAAATGGCTGTTCGAAGACGGCCTGCACTTTCTCGCTCGGCTGCGGCCGAGAGCCCAGCATGATTCTCTCAGCCACCATTTCCCGCGGGCGGCGGCAGCGTAATCCGCGTGGGGCCGGTCAACCCGCCGGCACGGACCAGGCCTCGGCTTCCCAGTCTGCCTGGGAAGAGGCCTATTGCCGCTTTGAGACGCCGGAGCAGGAGCGCGCCAAGTTCACCCAGCGGCTGCGCCGGCTGGGCGTCGCCGAGTGGGACCGGCGCCTCGCCGTCACGGAACTCTTCTGCGGCCGCGGCAACGCCCTGCACGCCTGGCACGCGCTGGGATTTCGCAATGTCGAGGGCCTCGATCTGTCGGCGGAGCTGGTCGCCCAGTACCGCGGGCCGGCCCATGTTCGCGTCGGCGATGCCCGCCAGTTGCCTTATGCCGACGGCTCGCGCGACGTCGTCGCCGTCCAGGGAGGCCTCCATCACCTGCGGCTGATGGCCGACCTGGAGCAAGTGGCCCAGGAAATCCACCGCGTCTTGAAGCCCGGCGGCCGGCTGCTGGTGGTCGAGCCGTGGCAGACGCCGTTCTTAGGCTTGGTCCACGCGGCCTGTCACTCCCGCTTCCTCCGCCGTGCGTGGGGGAAGCTGGACGCCCTGGCCACGATGATCGAGCACGAGCGCGAGACCTACGAAGACTGGCTGTCGCGCCCCCAAGCGATTCGCGCCGTGCTCGGCCGCATCGTCGAACCCCTCATCCTGCGGATCGGCTGGGGGAAGTTGATGCTCGTGGGCCAAAGGTCGTAGTGTAGCCCTCACGCTCCGCGTGAGGTTCCGTCACGCGGAGCGTGACGCCTACACTCAGTCGTCTGTCGGGTGGGCCAAGGCCGCGCCAGCGGCCGCCGGCCCACCAAATGCGGGTGGCCGTTCCGCAAACGCCGATCATACGCCTCTCTACGCCTCTCTTTGCGCGCAACAGATTTCGCTGCTTCCAATTCCCGCCGCACGGACTCCCTCTCCCCTCTGGG
>JBGQHD010000114.1:0-9535 GCA_041497795.1 Planctomycetia bacterium | reverse complement strand
CGGCGAGTTCAGTCCAGCGAAATCCCAGATCAAGGTCAAGGTGGGGGCGACGAGCCCTCAGGATCTCGGGACGATCGATCTGAAGAAGCCCGACACTTGGCCGAAATAGCCGCCATCGGTCGCACATGAACTTAGAAGCTCGTTCACTTCGGAGTGCCGGCTGTGGCTTACGGTTGGCTGCGGCGGGTTTGCTGCTGTGCGCCGGGTGCCAGGATGCCGGAGTGGAGCCGGCCGCGGTGTCGCCGTCTCCCGCCGCCGACCACGGCTCGACGAAGTCGGCATCTGCGGTGCCGCTGTCGGAGCGGGCGGAGTCGACCGGCCCGCGGCTGAAGGTGACTCCCACTTCGCTCCAGGTCGATCTCGACACGAATCTGCCGACGCTGCGCGAGACCAGCAAGTGTAAGGATCTTTGCGCGCAGATTGATCCTGGCAACGACGGTTGGGGCACGGAAGTCCTCAGCAGCGCCGTTGAGCAACAGCTCAAGGCCATCGGCGAAGTCATTGCCCAGCCCAACGATCAACAGCTCGCCGCGGCGCGGCAGTTGGCCTCAGCCGATTATCTCAGCGGCGCGCTGCGCCCGCCCGAATTGATCAAGGTCTGGCAAGACCAGGGCATTTCCGTGTTTCGCCCAGCGTCCGCTGACCGAGCCAACGCGGCCGCCGCCCTGGCCCCCATCACGACGCACCAGGGCCCGGCTGGGTTCGCGGAGGCCCTGCGGGCCCTGGCCGCCGGTCTGCAAAAGGCCCAGGGCGTGCGGGTGACGTTCAAGGTGTTCCGCATTACGGACGCCCAGCCCGCCATTGTGACCCATGCCTACTACCAAGCGGCTGGCCGCACCGAGCAGGGGATGGTCCAGCAAGGCGCCGCCTGGCGCTGCCGCTGGCGGGTGGAAAAAACCGAGAAGGGAGTCGTTCCGCTCATCGAGCGGATCGACGTCACGGAATACGAAGAGTCCGTCAGCGCCTTGCCGGCCAAGAAGTTGTATTCCGATTGGACGGAGGCGGCCCTAGCCCGCGAACCCGCCTTCGCATCCCAGTTGAAGCACGGCCTGAACTATTGGGTCGAGGGGATTGACCGCAGCTACCGCACCGGCATCACGGAGCGCTACGGGCTGGCTTTGGGGGACGTGAACGGCGACGGGTTGGAGGACATCTTCGTCTGCCAGCCGGTCGGCATTCCCAAGCGTCTCTTGGTGCAGCAGCCGGACGGCACCTTCCAGGACCAGGCGGCGGCGGCCGGGGTCGATTTCCTGGACCATGTCTCCGCCGCGCTCTTCGTGGATCTGGACAACGACGGCGACCAGGACCTGGTTCTGGCCACGCTGTACCGCGTGCTGTTTCTCGCCAACGACGGCCACGGTCACTTCACGCTCCGCCACGAGCAGGTCATCAAGGAGTGGGACGTGCACGCGCTCAGCGCGGCCGACTACGACAATGACGGCGACCTGGACGTGCTGTTGACCGTGGCCACGGGCGTCGCCGGCAAGCCGCGGACCGCGTACTTCGACGCCCACGACGGCGGCGGCATCACGCTCTTCCGCAACGACATCCCGCGCGGCGACGCCGCGCCTGGCCAGAAGGAATGGAAGTTCACCGACGTGACCGACGAGGTCGGCTTGGGCGGCAAGACCAACGACCGACAGGCGCTGGCCGCCGCCTGGGAGGATTACGACAACGACGGCGACCAGGACTTGTACGTGGCCAACGACTTCGGGCCCCATGACCTGTGGCGAAACGACGGCGGCAAGTTCGTCAATGTGGCGCTGGAAGCACACGTCGAGGACTTCGGCTCCGGGATGTCCGTGAGCTGGGGAGATTTCAACCGCGACGGCAAGATGGACCTGTACGTGGGCAACATGTTCTCGTCCGCCGGCAACCGCATCACGTTTCAGACGGACAAGATGCGCGTCCAAGATGCTCGCTCCCTTCCCCTGCTGCAGCGTTTCGCCAAGGGCAACTCGATGTTCGAGAACCTGGGCGGCGGGCGCTTCCACGAGGTGGGCGGCCCGCTGGGCGTAGAGATGGGCCGCTGGGCCTGGAGCTCGCTGTTCGTGGATGTGAACAACGACGGCTGGGAAGACCTGTTCGTGGTCAACGGCTACGTCACCAACGACATCCAGGACGACTTGTGAAGTTTCCTTTGGCGACAGGTCGTGTCGCCCGGCAAGACCGATTACCGCGTCCAAGACACGTCGCTGATGCAGTTGGTCGAGTCGGGCCACTCGCTCAGCGGGCGCGAGCGTAAGTGCTGCTTCCTCAATCTGCACCAAGGACGTTTCGCCGACATCTCGGCCGTGTCGGGGCTGGACTTCGAGGACGACGGCCGGGGCATCGGCCTGTTCGATTGGGACTTCGACGGCAAGGTGGACATGTGCCTGGTGAACCGCAGCGGGCCGCAGGTCCGACTGCTGCACAACGATGCTCCTTCCGGCCATCATTTCTTGTCGCTCAAGCTGGCGGGGACCACGTGCAATCGCGACGCCATCGGCGCCCGGGTGGAGGTGCACGTGAAGGGCGAGAAACTGGCCCCGCAGATGCGCACCTTGCGGGCCGGCGACGGCTTCCTCTCGCAGTCCAGCAAGTGGCTGCATTTCGGCCTGGGGACCGCCACGGACATCGAGCGCGTGATCGTGCGCTGGCCGGGCGGCAAGGCCGAGGAATTCACGAATCTTCAGGCCGACCAGCAATACCTGCTGACGCAAGGGAGCGGTCAGGCCCAGCCGGCCAGGCCCGCCGCCGTGGCCGGGCGAAAGCCGCTGGCGGCCTCGACGCTCCCGCTCACCGATTCGCCCATCCCGTCGCGGTCGGTCCTGGGAACACGCTTTGTGGCGCCGCGATTGGACTATCGCACCTTCGACGAGAAGGCCGCGCAGGTCGCCCAGTTCCGCGGCCAGGCCCTGCTGCTGGTGCTGTGGGGTAGCACGTGTGAGCCGTGCGGCAAAGAACTCAAGGAACTCAACCAGCACCAGGAGGACCTCAAGGCGGCCGGTCTGCAGGTGCTGGCCCTGGCCACGGATGGGCTATCAACGAAGGAACGCACAACGCCGGACCATGCGAGGGCGTTTGCCAAGGCGCTGGGTTTGACGCTGCCCACCGGCTTGGCGGATGCGCAACTGCTCGCCAAGCTGCAGCTCATGCTGGACGCGATGTTCGGTCGGGATCGGCCCATTGGGCTGCCCTACAGCTTTCTGTTCGACCAGCAGGGACGGTTGGCCGTCATCTATCGCGGCCGCCTGAAGCTCGACCAATTGGTGGCCGACCTGCGCCTGCTGCCTCTCGAGGGAACGGAGTTGCGGAACGCGGCCCTGCCCTTCCCCGGCCGCTGGGCCAATATGCCCCAGGCCGATTTTTGCCTGCACATCGCGCGGCGGTTGGTGGACGAAGGGCTGGACGAGGAGCTGGAATTCGTGAAGGCGAACCAGGCCCGCCTCAGCAAGGACGTGGACTACGCCCGCCTGTTGGCATTCTTGGGAGACGTGCGACTGCGCAAGGGGAACGCCGAGGCGGCCACCTCCTGGTGCAACCAGGCGCTGGCCATCGATCCCAAGCTGGTTGCCGCCCATCACGTGCTGGGCATGGCGCACCACCGAGCGGGCCGCTTCGCCGAAGCGGCTGCGGCCTTCCGTAAGGCCACGGAGGTGGATCAGAAGCACCTGGCGTCGCAGGCCAACCTGGCCTGGATGCTGGCCACCTCGAACGACCCGCAAATCCGCGACGCCAAGGAGGCCGTCCGCTGCGCCCAGCTCGTCTTCGATTCGACCCGCGCGCCGCAGGCCCCGGTGTATGACCTGCTGGCTGCGGCCTATGCCTGCGATGGCCGCTTCGACGAGGCCGTGAAGAAGCTGGACGAGGCGCTCGAGATGCTCGGCCGGTTGTACGCCGAGGCCGCCGACAACGGCGCCCCGGAGGACGTGCTCCAGAAACTGCGCGAGACCCTGCGATTGCTCGACGGGCATCGGCGGCAGTTTGCCACGCAGCAGGCAATCTTCGAGGCGCGCCCCAGCAACCTGGACGCGTCGCCGTTGGCCAAAGAATAGCCGTTGGCCAAGGAGTGGGCGGCTGGCTTCGCGCCGTTTCAGCAGCGCGCGGCTCAGGGGGCGATCAGCCGGCCGGGCAGGACCGTCTCGAACCCCTCTTGGCCCTCGTCGATCACCACGTGCCGGTCGGCCGGAACGTTCCGCACCACTTGTTCCCGGCCCGACGGCCAGCGGATGGTCAGCTCGCTGACGAGTTGGGCGTCAGCCAAGCCGAAATGCACGAGGGCCGGCGTTTGCGATCTGAAGCTATTGGCGGGGAACAGCTCGCGGACCACCTGCCGGTCCCCAAACTTGGCGACCAGCCGCGCGCCGACGCCGAGACGATTGCTCGGCGTGCCGCGCAACGACACCTTCAGGTAATGCGCCGAGGGAAAACGGTTTTCAAAGATCTTCAGCGGTCCGCCGCTGACTTGCCGCACGACCAGATCGAGCTGACCGTTGTTGCGCAAGTCCAGCCCCATGGCGCTGCGGCTGTCGGAGTCCAGGTCGGCGGCGGTCAGGGCGCTGATCTCGATGAAGCTCTCTCCCCGAATATTCAGAAAGGCGCGGTTGCGTTCGAAGCTGCTCAGGTTGTGCTTCTTGAAGATCGTCCAGGGGTTGCCGGCCCAGAACTCGTTCAGCGTCTCGTCCACTTCGCCGGGGGCCGCCACGTTGCAGTTCTTGTCGGTGGGCTGTGACACGACAGCCAGCCAGAGGCAGTTTCATCCGTCCGGCTTGCTGCGGTCGCGGCTGATAAAGCCGGCCGTGGCGTAAATGTCGAGCCAACCGTCATTGTTGAAATCGGCCATGGCAGTGCCCCACGACCAGCCGACGGCGTGCACCTGATATTCCTTGCCGACGCGCTCGAAGCCTTTCTCGCCGCGGTTCAAGTACAGTTCGCTGCCGGCGATCAGGCGGTGCAGTTGGGCCATCGTCCGCTCGGGATACAGTCCGTCGGACAGGTTCGCCATCACCCGGCTGCCCGCCTTGGAGTACATGTTCGAGGGGTGGATGTCGATGCGGCCGTCGTTGTCAATGTCGCCGCAGCTCAGGCCCATCGAGCCGAAATCATGGGGGCCCTCCACGATCTCGCGGGCCAGGAAAGACTTCCCCTGCTGGTTCTCCAAGAGCAGTCCGTTGCCGAATTCGTTGATCAGGTACAGGTCGGGCCACTGGTCGTTATTGACGTCGAGCCAGGCGGCGGTGAAGACGCTCCGTCCCTGGTCGCTGGCGCCCGTGGCCTGCGTCACATCCTCGAACTGGAAGTCTCCGCGGTTTCGCAGCAAGCGGCAGGGCGGCACATCGGGTATCGTGCTTTCGAGCCAGGAGCCCAGTGCCGGCAAACTGCGGGTAAGGTACAGATCGACCAAGCCGTCGCGGTCGTAGTCCGCGGGCACGGCCCCGGTGATCCTGGGGCGGTCCATCTCCCATGAGGCCAGAAGCTTTGGCAGATTGCTCTCGGCCGCGAGGCGGAAGTGCGCGCCGCCAACATTCTGGCAGACGACTCCCGTATCGACGATCACGAGATCCTCCCAGCCGTCGTTGTCCAAGTCCGCCACGACGGCGGCGTAGCCCCGCAGGGCCTGCGGCGGCAGTTGCGCCGAGCTGGTGACATCCAGGAACTTGCCTCCCGGCTGACCCTGATAGAGCCGGTTGCCCAGGGGGTCGGTGACGAACAAGTCCAAATACCCGTCGCGGTTGTAATCCCAGGCGTAAACGCCGCCCGTGTGCATCAGCGGTTCACCGCTCGCCTTCCAATTGTCGTGCATGACCGCGCCGTCGATGCCCCGCTCGGTGGTGACGTCGCGAAACAGCGGTTGGCGCGAGGCCACGGCCGCCACCTGCACGACGGTGCATCCCAGCAGCCAACCCGGCTCGGCGAGACGCTCTTTCGTCGGATGGTCCACCTCGAGCTGCCATTGGGACGTGACTTCGCGCGGAGCGCCGTCCTGGGACTGGCCCCACAGCCGCATCACGCAGAGCACGTTCCAGCTTCCCGCAAAGTCGTCGTGAGACGGCGGGGTCATTTTCATCACGTCGAACCGCGCCTGCGGCGGCTGCGGGAACGTCCGCCGCAGCTCCAACAGCCAATCGACAAAGCCGGCGCGGTCCAGGCGGCGGCGCGGTCCCTCGTCCTGCCGCAGGCGCGACAGCGACAGGGCGGGGTTCTCCAAGCGAAGCTGGCGCGGCTCCGCGAAGACGCTGGCGGAGAAGCCGTCCGCGCAAAGGCGTTCCAGTTCCGCCCTCTTCTCGCCCACGAGGGCCTGACTGACGGCCTTGAACCCCAACTGCGTCAAGAGGTTGACGTGATGCTCCATCTCCCAGAGGTAGGCACGCTCCGACTCGGGCAGCGACATGACCTCCGCATCCGTCGCGGGAGGGTCGGTGGCCGGCCGCAGCCACGGCGACAGACCCAATGCCGCCAATAACGCCAGGAACGCCACGGCGCCGACGGCGATGTGGCCGGGGACTTTGCCGTGAGAAGCCATGAGACACCAAGTCGGTTCTGGCGGACGAATCTGCTTTTTGGCCAAGCTTTGACTCTTACAGATTCTAGCCATCGCCAAAGGGCCTCGGCAAGCCGGCTGTAGAGGTGCAGAGGTGCCCGAGGTGCCCGGGCACCGCGCGGCAACAAGCCGGCTGTGCGGGCTGCTCGCGAAAATCGACTCTCCCTCCCTCTCCCCGTACAATCACGGCATGGCCGCGTCGGAACAAAACGCCCTGGGGCAGCCTAACGCCGAGACGACGCTCGCCCGCCTCGACACGCCGATCAAGTTCCTCAAGGGCGTGGGGCCGGTGCGCGAGGCGCTGTTCCACAAGCTCGGCCTGCGGACCGTGCGCGACGCGCTCTTCTATTTCCCCCGCGACTACGAAGACCTCACCTCGCTGAGCCGCGTGGCCGACTTGCAGGACGGCGCGCTGGTCAGCCTGCGGGGCGAGATCGTCGAGGTCGAGCACCGCGGCACCTCGTCGGGCGGCACGGTCACCGGCGCCTTGCTGCGGCAAGAGGGCGATTACGTCCGGGCCGTGTGGTTCAATCAGCCGTACATGGCCCAGCGGCTGCGGCAGGGGCAATGGGTGCTGTTCTCCGGCATCGTGAAGCGCCGCGGGCTGGTCTGGGAGCTGCCGCACCCGCGCGTGCAGTGGCTCGAGGCCACCGACGACGACAAGTCGGCTGGCAAGCTGGTGCCGGTCTACCGCCTGTGCGAAGGGCTGAAGCAGCGGCACGTCCGCCGGGCGCTGGAGCACGCCGTCGCGGAGTACACGGGCGAGCTGGAGGAGATCTTCCCGCCGGAATACCTCGCGCGGCACAACCTCCTGCCGCTGCGGCAAGCCCTGCCGCAATTGCACTTCCCCGAGAACACCGAACAGCTCGACGCGGCCCGCCGCCGCTTTGTCTACCAGGAGCTGCTGATGATGCAGTTGGCGCTGGCCCTCAAGCGGGCGCGGCAGCAGCGCGGCCAGTCGCCGAAGCTGGAGGCCACGGGGCTGATCGATGCGAGGATTCGCCGGCTGATCCCCTTCGAGCTGACCGCCGGGCAAGTCCAGGCCATCGGCGAGATTGCCGCCGACCTGGCCCGCGACGTGCCGATGAATCGCCTGCTGCAAGGCGACGTCGGCAGCGGCAAGACGGTGGTGGCGGTGTATGCCATGCTGCTGGCCGTCGCCCATCGCCATCAGGCGGCGATCATGGCACCCACCGAAATCCTCGCCCGGCAGCATTGGCAAACGCTGACGAGGCTGCTGGCCGGCAGCGAAGTGACGATCACACTGCTCACCGGCGGCCTGACCGCTCGGCAGCGGCAAGATGCATTGATCGCCATTGCCGCCGGCAAGGTGGACCTGGTGGTCGGCACGCAGGCCCTGGTTCAAGAGGATGTGGTGTTCAACAAGCTGGGCGTGGTGGTCATCGACGAGCAACATAAGTTCGGCGTGCTCCAGCGGGCCAGCCTGAAGGGGGCCGGGCTGCAGCCGCACTACCTCGTGATGACGGCCACGCCCATCCCGCGCACGGTGACCATGACGCAGTATGGCGACCTGGACGTGTCGATCCTCCGCGACAGCCCGCCCGGCCGGCAGCCGGTACACACTTACCTGGCCGCGGAAGAGCAGCGGCCCAAATGGTGGGACTTCTTCCGCCGCAAGCTGCGCGAGGGGCGGCAGGGTTACGTCGTCACGCCGCGCGTCGAGGCCGACGAGGCGGAGTCGTTCGCCAGCGTCGAAGAGCACTTCGAGGCCCTGGCCAACGGCGAGCTGGAGGAGTTCCGCCTGGGCCTGGTGCACGGCCGCCTGAGCCCGGAGGAGAAGGACGAGCAAATGGACCGCTTCCGCCGCGGCGAGCTGAACGTGCTGGTGTGCACCACGGTGGTCGAGGTGGGCGTGGACGTGCCGGAGGCCACGCTGATGACCATCGAGCACGGCGAGAAGTTCGGCCTGTCGCAGTTGCACCAGCTTCGCGGCCGGATCAGCCGCGGCCGCTTCCCCGGCTATTGCGCCGTATTCGCCGACAGCAAGACGGACGAATCGAAAGAGCGGCTCGAAGCGTTCGTCAGCACGACGGATGGCTTTCGCCTGGCCGAGCTGGATTTCGCCCAGCGCGGCCCCGGCGATCTCTTCGGCACGCGCCAACACGGCCTGCCGCCGCTGCGCGTGGCCGACCTGACGCGCGACGCGGCACCACTGGAAGAAGCCAGGAACGACGCCGCGGCGATCATCGCCGCCGACCCGCAGCTCGCCCAGCCCGACCACGCGCTGCTGCGGCAACGCGTGCTGGCGCGGTATGGGCCGACGCTGGACCTGGGAGACGTGGGTTAGAACGCGAGCGGTATAATAGGAGTGGTAGCGCGTAGCACCTTTTCTTGTTTTCCAACGAGTCGCCCATGAGCGTTGCGTTTGACATCGAAGCATTTGATCGGGGGACGGATCCGATCCTTCGGCTTCTCACCGTCGAACAAGCGCGAGAGATCGTCCGATTCAAGGGAGAGGCGTCCCTGCAGCGGCGCATCGCGGAACTGGCTCGCAAAAGCAACGAAGGGGAGTTGACGCCGGCCGAGCGCGCCGAATACGAGGGCTATATTCGCGCCAATAAGTTCATCGCCATTCTGCAGGCGAAAGCTCGGAAGTTGCTGGAGTCCTGAGCCGGGCGCATGGACGCCGCTACCGTACGCGTGCTCAACATGAACTCTGACGATCAGGTGGAGCTGCGTAATCTCTTAGCCCGCTGATTCGTCGCGTTAATAGCCGTCGCCGGCCATCTCGCCGCCCGCGCGGGTGGTGAGCGCGACCAGCGCGGCCAGCGAAACGCCGTCCGGGATAAACCGCGTCGAGGCGTCGGCGAAGCAGAAGTTGGCCCCCTGGTCGTGGAAGCTGTAGTAGAGATGCCCCCACTCGTTGGAGTTGTTGATCTTCATCGGCCCGGGAATCACGCCGTTGTAACACCACTCGACGCGGGTGCCGATTTCATAGGGGTTGTCGTTGGTGGCCCAGGCGCCGCCGCGGGCGCGGGCACAGTTGGGGTT
>JBGQHD010000113.1:0-9582 GCA_041497795.1 Planctomycetia bacterium | reverse complement strand
TCGAGAAGAGGCGCAGAATCCGCTCCACGCTCTCGATCGTGTGCTCCGGCAGGTAGATGACCGGCGGCTCCATCTTCATCATCCGCCGCCGGGCCACGTAGACCGGCAACGACGCGATGTGGTCCAGGTGCCCGTGCGAGACGAACCACGTCGGCGTGCCCATGAAGGCCCACGGCTGGGCCCCGAAATCGAAGCCGAGCTTCAGCTCCGGGAACCGCCAGTAGGTCTGCACGGCCGCGCGCGAATAGCCTTCGATCGTCAGGCCCTTGTGGACCAGCGTCTTGATGGGCGCGTTGTGGATCATGCGGTCGGCCGGCGGCGGAAAGGCCACAGTTTAGAGCATCTTCCCTAGACGACAACCGGCGAGCAGGGAAAGTTCGGGCGGAGTTGACGGCCTTACACCGGCGAGTACCGCGTGATTGCGGTCACGCGGTCGAAGTCCGAGTCGTTGCTCGCCAAGTGCGTCAGCCCTTGGTCTTCCATGACCGCTAGGATCGATGCGTCGTTGCTTAGCAATCCGTGCTGTTGGCTTAGCGCAGCGCGAAACTTCGCGAGTTTCCGGAGTTCGGCGGGATGACGCCGAAGTCGCTGGGCAATCCCGGCATACGGCCAGGCGAAGGTCTCGCACGCTTCCAAAGTCATCAAACGATGGGCGACTTCGCTCAAGACTTGGGCCGAGATCATGCCGCGCAAGTCGCCAAGCTCAATGCGTTCGAGCAAATCGATGCAAGGCTTGCCATACTTCGGGTCTTCAGCAATCGCGTAGACGAATACGTTCGCGTCCACGAACAGCGAGGTACCGCTCGGAACCGCCGAAAAGTTCATGGCGACTCCAGCACGTCCAGTTCCGGATCTTCAGCGATCTTTCGCAGAGTTTCAGGGTCGCCCGTCCAACGAAGCATGCCCGAGAGCCGACGGATGCGGCTCACCTTGGAGCGGACCGTCACGAAAACGCGCTCGCTCTCCGCCAGCGGCAACGGCTGGTCCAGCTTAAGCATGCCGTCTTGGTATGTGGCCTCTACTTCCAATGACACGGTTACACCCTCGCTATCAGCCAATGCGGCCCATGGAACTACACGGATGCCTGTCGCTCCATTATACTGCGCGGCCAGACTCGTGAAATCGTTGCGAACGCCGCGCGCCGCGCCGATTCTCTCCGCAACACCTGTTCAGCCTGGGAAGCAGCCATGCCCAAGACCTATCGCATCGGCGTCATCGGCCGCACCGGACATGGCGACTATGGCCACGGGATCGATACCGTGTGGCTGGAGATCCCCAATGCCCAGATCGTCGGCGTGGCCGATGACAATAAGGCCGGGCTGGCCAATGCGGCCAAGCGGCTGAAGGTGGAGGCCACGTTCGCCGACTACCGCGAGATGCTGGAGAAGACCAAGCCGGATATCGTGAGCATCTGCCCCCGGTGGATCGATAAGCACCACGAGCTGGTGCTGGCGGTGGCCGAGCGGGGCATCCATATCTACATGGAGAAGCCTTTCTGCCGCACGCTGGAAGAGGCCGACGCCATGGTCGCCGCGTGCGAGCGGAGCCACGTGAAGCTGGCCATCGCCCACCAGTCGCGGTATAGCCCCAAGGCAAAGGTCGTCAAGCAGCTCATCGAGTCGGGCAAGATCGGCAGGGTGCTGGAGTACCGCGGCCGCGGCAAGGAGGACAACACTCGCGGCGGGGCCGAAGACGCGTGGGTGCTGGGGACGCACATCTTCGACCTCATCCGCCTCTTCGGCGGCCATCCGCAGTGGTGCCAGGCCGTCGTCACGCAGGGAGGGCGGTCAATCGCCAAAAAGGACGTGATCGAGGGGAACGAAGGGCTCGGCCCGCTGGCCGGCGATTCGGTGAAGGCCATATACGGCATGCCGGATGGCTCGACGGCGTACTTCGCCTCGACGCGCAACATGGCCGGCTCGCCCAGCCGGTTCGGCTTGCAAATCTACGGCTCGCGCGGGGTGATCGAAGTGCTCACCGGCCACCTCTCGGCGTACAAAATCCTGCTCGACCCAAGCTGGTCGCCCGGCCGCAGCGGCGCGTCGTGGCAAAACATCACCTCGGCCGGCATCGGCAACGACGAGCCGCTGAAGGACGGCGGCCTGCACGGCGGCAACCTGCTGGCCGTGAAGGACCTGATCGCCGCGATCGAGGAAGACCGCCAGCCGCTGGGCAGCGTGTACGAGGCCCGCGGCGCGACGTAGATGATCCTGGCCGCGTTCGAAGCCCAGCGACTCGGCCGGCAGGTGAAACTGCCGCTGGAGAATCGCAAGCATCCGCTGACGATGCTGACGTAGAACGGAATGTCATTCCGTTCGATCAATGGGTGTGGCACGCTCAGAGCATGGATGCGAAGGGCGTGGCGCGAGACGTCGCGTCGCTCCCACGCCCTTCGCATCCATGCTCAGGGACGTGCCACCCATTCCTGCCATTCATTCGTCATTCCGTCATTCGCTGCCCATGCCCCGCCGCGCACCCCGCAAGCTCGACGCCTCGCTCGACCTGTCGCGGCACCTGAAGAAGTGGGACGATCTGCCTCGGCCCTGGGACGCGGCGGCGCTGTTCAGCCGCGAGGCGCCGCTGGAGATCGAAGTCGGCTCGGGCAAGGGCATGTTTCTGCTCGCCGCAGCCCAGCAGCGGCCCGAGACGAACTTCCTGGGCATCGAGCTGGCTGAGAAATACGCGGAGTTTTGCGCCGCTCGGCTGGCGAAATGGAAGATTCCCAATGCCTGCGTCATCAGCGCCGACGCCGGCCGCGTGTTTGCGGAGCTGTTGCCCGACGCGAGCCTGGCCGCGGTGCACGTTTATTTCCCCGACCCCTGGTGGAAAGCCCGGCACAAGAAGCGCCGGGTGATGAACGAGCGCTTCGTGCGGCAGATCGAGCGCACGCTGCGACCCGGCGGGTCGCTGCACTTCTGGTCCGACGTCGAGGAATACTTTCAGACCACGCTGGAAATGATCCGCGCCGAGACGAAGCTCGCCGGCCCCCTGCCCGTGCCCGAACGCCCGGCCGAGCACGACCTCGACTATCGCACGAACTTCGAGCGCCGCGTTCGGCAGGCGGGCAAGCCGGTGTACCGAGCTGAGTTCCGTAAGGCCGTGGCGAACGGTTTGTAGCGCGGCCTTCAGGCCGTTGACGTGCGCAGGCAGCACGGAGCCGTTGCACGGCAAAGCTCACCCCCACACGGCAAGCCGCGGGCCTGCGACACGGGACGATTTGCTCTTGCAAACCGCCCAAACGCGCGCAAAATGGTCGTTTCGCGCAAACCGCACCGAGGCTGGCGAAATCGCCGGAAGTAGGCTATGGCACAGCAGTTGGAGACTCTGAACGTCAAGGGCCGCGACACGCACGGAAAGCGCAATGCCCGGCGGTTGCGGCGCTCCGGCGCCACCCCGGCCATCCTTTATGGGCACGGCGAGCAGAACGTCAGCTTGACGGTCCCGAGCGAGGACTTGGAGGCGTTGGTGCGGCACGGCCACCGCGTCGTGGACCTCAAGGGGGCGGTGAACGAGACGGCGCGCATCCGCGAACTGCAGTGGGACACTTGGGGCTCGCACGTGCTGCATGTGGACCTGGTCCGCGCATCGAAGGACGAAGTCGTCGAAGAGAAAGTGGCCATCGTCCTCCGCGGCGAAGCGCCAGGCGTCAAGGAAGGGGGCGTGCTCAAGCAATCCCTGCACGACGTGCGCATCCGCTGCCGGGTGTCCGCGCTGCCGGAACGCATCGAGTGCAGTATCAACCACCTGGCCCTGCTGGGCGTGGTGAAGGTGGCCGACCTGACCTTGCCCGAGGGGGTCGAGATCATCACGGACCCCGAGCAGATCGTCGTGCAGGTGGTGCCGGCGGTCGAAGAGGTCGAGGAAACGCCCACGACCGAGGGAGTCGAGCCGGAACTGATCGGCCGCAAGCCGGCGGAGGACGAGGAAGAGGAAGAGAAATAACAGGGGAAAGAATCGTAAGAATAGTTGCGAGTCACGCGTTGGCCTTCGGGTAGCTGGCCTTCGCGTAGCTGAACTCGCCAGAGTTCAGATTGCAGATGGTCCGAAGTCTGGCGACTTCGGCTACGAAGCTGTAAGCAACAGATCGCGCGATGAAGTTAGTGGTGGGGTTGGGCAACCCGGGCCGCAAGTATCAAGGCACCCGTCACAACGTGGGCTTCGATACGGTGGCCGAACTTGTCCGGCGGCACGGGGTCGGCTCGGTGCGCAGCCAGTTCGAGGCCGAAGTGATCGAGGCCGACTTGGCCGGCGAGCGAGCCTTGTTGCTCCGGCCGCAGACGTACATGAACCGCAGCGGCGCCAGCGTCGTGCGGGCCCGCGACTTCTACAAGCTGGCCGACGACGAGTTGCTCGTCGTCGCCGACGACTTCAACCTGCCGCTGGCCAGGCTGCGGGTGCGGTCCAAAGGCACGGCCGGCGGTCAGAAGGGGCTGGAAGACATCGTCCGCTGCCTGGGCACCAACGAGTTCGCCCGGCTGCGGATCGGGATCGGCCCGGTGCCCGGCCGTTGGGACCCGGCCGATTTTGTGCTCGGCAGGTTCACGGCGGAGGAGCAGAAGGAAATCGACGTGGCAATCATGCGGGCCGCCGACGCGGTCGTGCACTGGGCGCGGGAAGGCGTGGCCTCCTGCATGAACCGCTGCAATGTGACCGAGAACAAGAATGCGGCGGACGACGGGGGCGACGCGGCGAAGGCGTCGCCGGGCGATTAGCGCCCTCTCCCTCTGGGAGAGGGCTGGGGTGAGGGCGAGTTGCTGTCGATGTCGCCCCTCACCCGAACTCTCCCCAGCGCGGAGAGGAGCAGACACATCCCAGCACCCCGGCTGCTGGCAGCAGCCGGGGTGCTGACCACAACCATACAACAAGCAAACGAGGAGACCATCTTGGCAGTCCACACCTACGAGGCGATGTTCATCTGGGACGCGAACCGCTTCTCGCGCGACCCCTCCGCCACGGCGCAGCAGGTGCAGTCGATGCTGGAGAAGTTCGGCGGCGAAGTGCTCGCCAGCCGGTTGTGGGACGACGGCCGCAAGCTGGCCTACCCCATCGAGGGGCACAAGAAAGGCACCTACTGGCTCACCTATTTCACCTTGGAGCCCACCCGGCTGCACGAGGTCGAGCGCGCCTGCCAGTTGAACGAAGGCATCCTGCGGCATCTGTTCATCAAGCTCGACCCGCGCATCGCGGGCACCCTGGTGAGCGTGGCCCGCGGCGACGTAAAGCCCACCGGTGGTGAACCGGAGCCGGCAACCCAACCCGTGGAAGCCGTGCCGGCGGCGGTGTAACTGAGCACACTAACCCGACGCGCAAGCGAGGGAGATTCAGGGAAACGCGTCGGATGGCCCCGGTCCCGATTTCGCCCTCGCTCGGGCAACCCAGTTCGTGCGACTGGACCTTTGCATCGGCCCTTGGCAACCGCTAGAATTTTGCAACATATGTTCACTACCTCTCGGTGGCTCCCCTAGCGGCGCTCAAGACAGGAGTTCGGCCATGGCATCGTTCAATCGCGTCATTCTGATGGGCAACATTACCCGCGACATCGAGCTGCGCTACGTGGGCAGCGGCATCGCGGTGACGGACGTCGGCCTGGCCGTGAACGACCGCCGCAAGAACGCCAACGGAGAGTGGGTCGAGGAAACGACCTTCGTGGATGTCACGCTGTGGGGCCGCACCGCCGAGGTGGCCAACCAGTACCTCTCCAAGGGAGCGCCGATGTTCATCGAAGGGCGCTTGAAGCTCGATAGCTGGGAGAAGGACGGCCAGAAGCACTCCAAGCTGCGCGTCGTCGGCGAGCGGCTGCAATTGCTGCCCCGTGGCGGCGGTGGCGGCGGCAAGGGGGGTGGCGGCGGTCCGCAGCCCGATGTTTCCGAGTACAGCCGTCCCGCCGACGAGTTCGAGGCGCCGCCCATGGCCGCCGCGTCGGCCTCCGGCACGCAGCCCCAGCAGGGCGAGGACATACCTTTTTAGTGTAGTCATCTCGCTCCGCGAGATGAGCGTGGGGTAGGCTTCCAGCCTGCCGTATCTGGGGCGCGTCCGGCAGGCTGGAAGCCTACCCCACGAGATGATTCCGCTCGCGGAGCGAGCGGTCCACATGACGACAACAATCACTCCACGACGGATCACCCTCCGGAACCTGCCATGATCGCTAAAGTCCAGTCCAAGCGTAAGCTCCTCGGCCGCCCCAAGCGTTTGCCACGCGGCAAGAACGGCGGCATCGAGCTGCTGTTGATCCAGTCGGTCGAGCACCTGGGAAAGCAGGGTGACGTCGTCGAGGTCAAAACCGGCTACGCCAACAACTACCTCATCCCGCAGGGCTTGGCCACGATCGCCACCGATCATCACAAGCGGATGATCGAGAAGCACCGCGCCCGGCTGGCGGAGATCGAGAAGGCCCGGCTAGTCGGACTGCGTCAAAAGGCCAAGCAGCTTTCCGACGTCAGCGTCACCATCGAGGCCAACGCCAACGACGAAGGCCACCTCTACGGCTCGGTCGGCCCGCACGAGATCGTCACCGCGCTCAAGGCCCAGAACATCAACATCGACTCGGAGCAGGTCCGCCTCAAGGGCCCGCTCAAGGAGCTGGGCCTGTACACCGTCAAGGTGCACATGGGCCACGAGATCGAAGCCGACCTGAAGGTGTGGGTCGTGCCCACCGTCGGCAGCGGCCAGGCCGAGGGATCGTAGGCCGCAGCGTAGGCTGTCGGATGCTGGTTGTCAGACCTTGCCGTAGACGCGTTCCAGCCACTCCTCGATGGCGCGGCGATCGACGGTCGGAGACTCTAGCATCTGCTTGAGGTCCTTCAGCTCCACTGACGTGGGAAACTTGCCCGTCTCCTGCTTGAGGAAGTTTACCAAGCCGACCACGACGGCAGGGTTTCGGCTCCAACGGCTGTCGTCCTCAACTGCGAGGTGGAGGAGCGCGTCCGCGGCGATGTCGCAGACGCGGTCGGAGCGAGGCCAATCGTCTTGCAGGAGCTCGAACCAACCAAGCTGCCTCAAGCGCGAAATTCCGCCGAGCGCCTGACTGAGACAAAGCTGCAGAGACTTGGCTCGACGGTCAGCCTTGGGGTCCGAAGACGCCATAGACAAGTTCCCGGCTTTGCTCACCACCGTCCTGGATCTGCTGGTACTCGACGTCGTCGAGCAAGTCCACGTAGATGTCCAGTTCCTCGCCGTTTTGGCTTTCCTGCCAACTGCGGCTGTAGAGGTGCGTTTCCTCACTGAGCTCGACGGCCGTCTTGCTTCGCACGAGTTCGACGGCTTCCTCGATCGCCCGGTAGCGGGGGCTGGTGGGATCGATTTGGAACGGCTGTGCCAGCTCAAACACAGCCTCCTTGTAGGGGCCGATCGGCTGCTGCGAGAGCCGCAACTTGCCTTCTCGCACGAGCTGCGCCACGAGGCCGGGACCATTGTCGATGGCTGGTCCAAAGGGCAGCCGCACGACGGGATAACTCGTCAAGAGGCCCAAACCACGCTGCCAGTAGTACAGGTGGGCGTAGTAAAACGCCTTGTGAAGACGAACCTTGCCGACCAGCTTTCCACCGGCGGCGGCGACGATCTCGCAGATCACCTGTTTGGCTTGCTCGCGCTGATCTTGCATGGGTTTGTCTCCGGAACTTGATCGCATCCTAACCGCTTAGGCAATTATCGGATAGACGTGGCTGTCGGTTCCAACGCCGCCTGGACCTCAGCCGGCTCCTCATTCTTTGGCTGCCGCCGAGCCGATCGTTCCTGGCAGATCACATCGCCCAGCTTTCCGGCTCCCGCGACTGTACAACCGTCGCGCCCCGACGATACGATTGTGCGTACTTCCCCGCCGCTTTGCCCGTTGTTCAACCCTCCCCCACAACTGACAACGGACGACTGACAACTGCCTAGCCCCCATGCCCGCCGATTATCTCCTCCACAAGCTCACCCGCCGCGAATTCCGCAACCGCATGCAGGCCGGCGAGCTGCGCTGCTGCATCATCCCGATCGCCGCCATCGAACAGCACCTGGAGCACCTGCAGATGGAGCACGACTGGCGGAGCGTATGCCATGTGGCCGAGGAGGTGGCCAAGGGCCTGCGGCCGCACGTGATCGTGGCCCAGGGGCTGATGTGCGGTATCAGCGAGCACCACATGAAGCACCCCGGCACGCTCACCCTGCGGCCGGGCAGCTTTTTGGCCGTGCTGTCCGACCTGATCGACAGCATGGTGCGGGCCGGCTTCAAGAACATCCTCGTGCTCAACGGCCACGGCGGCAACGTCGCGCCCTGCAAGGGAACATGGGACCAGTTCGTCCGCCAGGCCATGATCAACCTGCAGTTCCTGCCGTATTGGGACACACTGACCGTGGAAGACGCGAAGGACCTGCTCACCAGCGGCCACCGCCTGCCCTACGACATGCCGGGCCACGCCCAGGAGTTCGAGACCTCGTTCGCGATGGCGGCCTTTCCCGAGAACGTGCGGGCCGACGCCCTGTGCGATCAGCCGGACAAGACGCCCGCCATGGCGACCGCCGTCAAGGGCGAAGAGTTCATCAAGCGGATCGTGGAGCGCGTCACCAACTACGTGCAAGAGATGATGGACGGCAAACGCGTGGCGGAGATTCCGCCGTTTCACCCGTAGCCGAAGGCGCCAGACTTCATTCGCACGTACAAGCATCTGTGGTGCATCGGGAAGTAGATCGCCGGCAGGCAAGTTCCGTGGGGCACGTTTCTAACGTGCCTGTCGATGGCACGCACGCCGGAAGCATGCCCCACTCCCCGCCGCGGGCGAATCTCGTCGGCCAATGCTGGTTCCTCACAGGTCCCACGGCCAGCGGCAAGTCGGCCGTCGGGCACGAGCTGGCCCGGCGGCTTTCCGGCGAGATCGTCTGCATGGACTCCATGTCGCTCTATCGCGGCATGGACATCGGCACGGCCAAGCCGGGCGGCGCCGCGCGGCGCGAAGTGTCCTACCATCTGCTCGACGTGCTCGCGCCGAGCCAGGAATACAGCCTGGCGCAATACGTTGCCGCCGCCTGGATCGAGGCTGAGGACATTCTGCGGCGCGGCCGGCAGGTGCTCTTCGTGGGCGGCACGCCGCTCTATCTGAAGGCGCTGCTGCGAGGCATCTTCGAGGGTCCGCCGGCCGATTGGGAGCTGCGCCGTAAGCTTCAAAGCGAGGCCGCGGAGCGCGGCCCCGGGCACCTGCACGGCCGCCTCGCGGCGGTGGACCCGGCCGCCGCGGAGCGATTGAAGCCGGGCGACACGCGCCGGCTGATCCGCGCATTGGAAGTGTACGAGAAAACCGGCACGCCGATCAGCGAGCTGCAGCGGCAATTCGAGCAACCCGTTCCGCGCAACGAGTGCCGTGTATTCGTCCTCGATTGGCCGCGACAGGCCTTGCATGCCCGCATCAGCAGCCGCGTGGACGAGATGTTCGCGGCCGGCCTGGTGGACGAAGTAGGGTGCCTGCTGGCGCAAGGCCCGCTGAGCCGCACGGCCGCTCAGGCGGTGGGCTATCGAGAGGTGGTGGACTACCTAAGGGGGTCGGGAGTCGATTTTCGCGACAAGGCGGTCGGCGAGCCGGTCGAGACTGCATTGTCGCGAAAATCGAC
>JBGQHD010000112.1:0-9582 GCA_041497795.1 Planctomycetia bacterium | reverse complement strand
GTTCACCCGCGACATCGCCGAGCTGCAGCGCTTCCGGCAAGAGGTCGGCGGCTAAGACGTGGGGCACGTTTCTAAACGTGCCAGCGGCAAGTCAAGCAGCCCGGCTGCTCCCAGCAGCCGGGCTGCTGGTTTGGCCGGGCAGGCAGGATGCCTACCCTACGTCCGTCGCACGACCGACCACGGGCCGCTCACCGGCAGCTCGATCGTGAATTGCGTGCCGCGGCCGGGCTCGCTCTGCACGGCGATGCGACCGCCGTGCGTTTCGATGATCTTGCGGGCCGTCGGCAATCCCAGCCCGCTGCCGCCGGACTTGGTCGAGAAGAACGGCTCAAAGATCCGCCCCAGCGTCTTGTCGTCCATGCCGACGCCCGTGTCGATCAGATCGAGCGCCAGTCCCTGCGCGGTCGCTCGCGTGCGGACCTCCAGCCGGCCGCCGCTCGGCATGGCCTGCTGGGCATTGAGGATCAGGTTGAGCAGCGCCGCCCGGATGTGCTCGCGGTCGATCCGCACGCTGGGCAGGTTGCGGTCGAGCAGGCGGACGACCTCGATGCGGCTCTCCTGGGCCTGCGGGCGGTAGAAATCCAGCAGCTCCTCGATGAGCTGGTTCAGGTCGTGCTCATCCAGCTCGCGCGGCTGGGCCCGCGCGAAGTTCAAGAAGTCGTTGAGCAGATCCTGCAACCGGCGGCACTCGCGCTGCACGCGGGCCAGGCGATCGATGGCCCGACGCTCCCGCGGCGTCTCGGCCTGGGCGAAATCCTCGGCCAGCAGCTCGACGTTGAGCGAGATGGTCGAGAGCGGGTTCTTGATCTCGTGTGCCAACTGCCCGGCCAGCACCGCGATCTCCGCGTACTGAGCCCGCAGCTTGTCTTCGTTGGTGGGCGTATCAGCCAAGGGGTGCTCCTGGTAAGCACCCCGGCTGCTCCAAGCAGCCGGGGTGCTGACCCTAACCTTCCACCACCATATCCGCAGCGAGGGTCTTGCTCCACAGCCAAGGGGGCGACCTGTGATCGTCATGCAGGATCGTCTGCCCGGGGTGGGTCACTCGTGTCTCCCGGCAGGTGATTCGGCTCGTGGCGAGGACGGGCTTCGATCGCGTCGGTTTGCGGCTCCCTGCCGTGAATGGGATGACTCGTCTCGCTACGCAGCGCAGCTCGCAACCAGCAGCAGGCGATGAACCAACCGATGAGAGCCCCCGAGACGGCGTAGGTTAGATCGCTGTATTCGGTGCGCGGCAGCCGAACGGCTGGTGCGAAGAGTGAGGCGATGCCAGCCCCGAGCATCGCGCACAGCCCTTCGAAGATAAGCGCCGGCAAATGCCGCCACTGGATCACGAACATCAACAGCCCCGCCACCGCCCCCGTAGCGAGGATCGGCGCCGGCGGAGCATCGATCAACCGGCCGACCGCCAACACGGCGGCGATCGCCGCCATGCCGAGCAGCATGCGCAACAGGCTGAACGTGAATCGAGGCGGCTTGCGCATGCGCTCGTGCTCGTGCTCGTGCTCGCTTGGGCAGACGCGACGGAGCCGTCATTATCCGGCACAGCGGCCCGCAAGACTACCGGCCAGGGCATCAAAAGCCACAGCCGCCGGACAAAGCCGGCGGCTGCGAGGAAGAGACTTCGAGAATCTGCGATGAGGCTGGCCGCCTGACCGGCGGCGTGTCCTACGACCGTCACGATCCGCCGATGCAGGGCATCAGCATCGTCGGCTGAGCCGGCGGAAAGACGGCCCGACCCGGCACACCCGTGCCGGGCAAACTCATGATCCGCTGTTGGGGCGGCGACGACGACTGCGGCGCCACGTCGGGCAGATGCTGCCCGGGGAACTCGCTGGCGGCGGCCAGGGGACCGGTCCGTTCGTAGCGCGACGGCCCGGAGAAGCCGCCGTCACGTGGCCGCGTCTCTCCGAGACGCGACGGCGAGTCTCGGAGAGACTCGCCCACGTGGCCCGCTGCTTCCACTTGGGTGTGGAAGTCCTCGATCGGCCGCCGCGGCGAGTGCCAGCCTCCCGAATCGCCCGACGCCGCGTAGGCCGGAGCGCTGTCTTCACTCAATCCGCCTTGGCGGGAATTCGCGGGACGGGGCTGCGTGGCGGCGCCGTTGCCGGCGTTTCCCTGTGAGGATCGCGCCTCGCCCACGGGCGCCGTGGCTGTCCGCAACGGAGCCATGCGGTTGGAACTCGCCGAGCCAGCCGAGCCGGCCGATTCAGGGCTTTGCCCGCGATAGACCAGACTGCCGTCCTTGCCGCCGCCCTTGCCGGCGCGGCCGGAGGCCAGCCGCATGGCGATGCTGGTTTCGGCATAGTCAGCCCCTGGCCAGCCCTTTTGCACCCAATCGAGCCAGGAGTTTTGCAGCTCGCCCAGGCCGCGGTAGCCGTAGCGCTGCTGGGTGACGGCACTCCAATCCTCGGACTTCACGCCCTCGGCCAGGTATTCCATGAACTCGTGCTTGCCCTTCTGACCGATCAGGAACGTCGAGAGCGAATGCCCCTGGGCGTAGAGCGGCAAGACATCGCGGGGGTAGTCCTTCATGCGGAACATGTGGGGAAAGGCGATGCCGCGGCCGGTGCGGAGGAATTCGACCAGCATCTGCTTCTGCTTGTTGCGCTCGTTGGGCGACTCGACGGTGGTGCAGGCCCCTTCGTCGGCCCAGCGCGGCAGCGGCTGACGGAAATGGCTGGCAAAGATCGTGTGCGTGACTTCGTGCGGCAGGACCGAGTCGAGAATCTGGTCGAGCGGCCCCTGGATGCTCATGTTCCAGCCGAACACCTCGCCGTTGGCGAAGTTGAAGGTCGTCACGCCGCCGGCGCCGCGCTCGATGCGGACCGTGATGGGGCACGGCTTCGACCACTGGGGCATCACGTAGCCCAGCCAGTCTTGCGCGATCTCGCGGCGGTATTTCTCGGCGGCCTGGCCGACTTGCTGGGCCATCTCCGAGGTGGGCGCCGTGACGATGAAGTTGGGCGTCTGGTAGCGTGCGGCGACCGAGAGCAGTGCCAACAGCGCCAGCGCCCAGGCATGCTTGCGAGCATCCATGCTCTAGCCTTTGCGGGAGGTGCGGGGTGGGCCGTCTTCCTTGACGGCCTTGTAGAGAAGACGCTGAGCAAACGCAAGGCCATCGACGCGCGCCGCGCGACCGTTCGCAGCCACGCGCCGCGATTAGTCACGAAGCGGCAATCGGTTGCGATCTTTGCCGAGTCCGCAAGTCGATCCGCGTCACGCGGCCGGCCGCGTGTAAGAATTGCTCAAGGCAAGGGTTCGCCGTGCCGACAAGGCTGGAACGGGAACTAGCACGGATGCCGACGCGCCGCCGATTTACTTCTGCAGAATCAGCTTGCCGTTCCGCGTGCGGCGTAGGCGGTAGAGTTGGTTCTCGTGGACGATGACCACTTCCTTGTCGCCGCCCAGCAGGTCCTCCGAGCGGATCGTGCGCGGCTCCTGGCCGTGGGCGCGCTGCTCGCCAGGGGAATGGTCGTCAGGCGGCCTGGGGATGTCCGTAGACATGGCGGTAGTGCGACGGGGTCACGGAAGTTGCGCAGATTTTATTGTTATTGAGTCTTGATATCAATAGCTAACCAGCTAAAATGCCGCCATTGAAAGCTGACGCTTTCAACGAGCTCGCCCGCCTCCTGGGGATGCTTCCCCTCCGCCAACCACGCTCGGTTGTAACCACCGTCGAGGAACATTCTCGACCTGGCGACGAAGAAGTGGTCGCACGGCCCACCGCATGGTGCCCCTTCGCGACCACGTGCTGATGGTGCTGGGCGGCGCCTCGCGCGAAGGGAATGTCGCCCTGACCGAGGTCATCGAGCCGGGCGCGACGACGCCGGCGAACTCGACCTCCCAGGAACGTCGGTAGTCCGCCGCGGGCCAAATCCGGCAATGAATGCGTGACCCCGCCAGAATCCCTGGGCACACACGCGCGGAGCGCGCGGGCTGACGCACGCTGCTTGCCGGGTATATATTGTCGGCTCGCCCGGCCGGGCGGTTCGGCCGTGAAACCCTCGTCGAGATGCGCCATGCCCGCTGCGATTACGCTGTCGATGCCCGAGCCGGACATCGCCCTGTTGATGATCGACCTGCCGGACAAAGGGGCCAACGTCCTCTCTCAGTCCGTGATGGCCGAACTGGCCGGGCATCTCGATGCTCTGGAGAAGCGCACCGGCCTGGCGGGGCTGCTCATTGCCTCGGCCAAGCCCGGCATCTTCGTCGCCGGGGCCGACCTGCGGGAGTTCGCCGCGGCGCTGGCCGGCGAGCTGAAGCCCGAGTGGACGGTGCAGCTTTGCCTGAACGGGCAAGGCCTGTTCCGCCGGCTGTCGCGCACGCCGTTTGTCACCGTGGCGGCCATCGACGGCCTGTGCCTGGGCGGCGGCGCCGAGCTGGCGATCTGGTGCGATCGGCGGCTGATGAGCGACAGCCCCAAGGCCCAATTCGGTTTCCCCGAGGTGAAGCTGGGGATCATGCCCGGCTGGGGCGGCACGGCCCGCGCGCCGCGGATGGTCGGCCTGTCGAAGGCCGTGGAGATGATCGCCAGCGGCGAGCCGATCGACGGCCGCACGGCCCGCGCGATCGGCATGGCGACCGACGTTGTGCCGAGCAATCGCCTGCTGCCGCCCGCAATCGCTCTGGTCCGTGAAGAGCAGCGCACCGGCCAGTACCGCCGCGACCGGGAAGCCTGGAGCAAGCCGCTGGACATGACCGACACGGAGCTGTATTTCCTGGGGGCCACGAGCAACGCCTACATCCAGCAAGAGACCAAGGGGCAATACCCAGCCCCGCTCACCGCGCTGGAGGTGATGCTCGAGGCCGCCAAGGTCGATATCGACGAAGCCTGCCGCATGGAAGCCGAGGGCATGGCCCGGCTCTTCGGCTCGCCGGTCAACCGGGCGCTGCTCAACGTCTTCTTCCTTTCGGACCGCAACAAGAAAGACACCGGCGTCAGCAGCCAGGCCAGCAGCCCGGCTGCTGTAGGACGGATTGACAATCCGTCCTACGAGAGCAGCAGCCGGGGTGCTTCGGCGGACCTTAAGCCCCAGCCGATCAAATCGCTGGGCATCTTCGGCGCCGGCATCATGGGCTCGTCGATCGCCGCCGCCGCCCTGAAGCGCAGCGTGCCGATCACGATCACCGACGTGAATCCCCAGGCCCTGGCCAAGGGCGTGGCCGAGCTGCTGGAGGAAGTTTCCTACAACAAGGCCACCAAGGGGCCGGACCCCAAGCGGACGCTGCAGTTCGCCCCGCTGGTTCACAGCACCGCCTCGGACCGGGAAATCGCCGCCTGCGACCTGGTGCTCGAGGCCGTGGTCGAGAACGTGGACGTCAAGAAGCAGCTTTACGCCCGGATCGAGCCGCTCCTGCGCGATGACGCCTTCCTGGCCAGCAACACTTCGACGATCCCCATTGCCACGCTCTCGGCCGATCTCCAGCGGCCGGAGCGGTTCTGCGGCATCCACTTCTTTAACCCGGTGCGGAAGATGCCGCTGGTCGAGGTGATCCGCGGGCCAAAGACCAGCGACGAAACGGTGGTCACGGCGGTGGCCTTCGCCAAATCCATCGGCAAGTCGCCGATCGTGGTCAACGACGGCCCCGGCTTCCTCGTCAACCGCTGCCTGCTGCCGTACATGAACGAGGCGCTGGAGCTGCTGCTGGACGGGGCCTCCATCGACGCGATCGAGCGCGCAGCCAAGGTCTTCGGCATGCCGATGGGCCCGCTCACGCTGTACGACGTGGTCGGCATCGACACGGCTTACTACGCGGGCAGCGTGATGTACCAGGCGTTCCCGGACCGCTGCATCGCCAACCCGCTCATCGTGCAAATGGTTAAGACGAAGCGGCTAGGCCAAAAGACCGGCGCCGGCTTCTTCAAATACAAGGACCCCAAAGGCCGCGGCGAGCCGGACCCGGAGTTTGCCAAGCTGCTGGAGTCGCAGCTCCGCAAGCCGCGCAAGCTCACCAGCGAGGAAATCACCCACCGGCTCTTCCTGCCGATGCTGCTGGAAGCCACCCGCATCCTGGAAGACAAGATCGTCCGCGACCCGCGCGACGTAGACCTGGGCCTGATCTACGGCATCGGCTTCCCGCCGTTCAAGGGGGGCTTACTGTTCTGGGCAGACACGGTCGGCGCCAAGCAGATCATCGAGTGGCTCAAACCGCTAGGGCCGCTCGGCGAGCGGATGAAGCCGACGGCGACGATTCACAAGATGGCCGAGAGCGGCGGGAGGTTCTACGGCTAAGCACGTTCAGCAAGCGCAAGGGTGGCTGTGGCGCCTGTGGCTATCAGCCACAGCCGGCCCCTGGCAGGAGTTTGGTACAGCAGCACACGCCTTGTTGAGAACCACCAAGGACACGAAGAGCACGAAGGAAAAGTCCAGTGAACTTGGCGGTTGAATGCCTTCGTGCTCTTGGTGTCCTTGGTGGTTATCCTTTTTTTGGCGTCACTCAACTGTGCTTTCTCGTTGCGGCGGCCTGGTTCGCCCGCTAGTCTGCGGGCACTTCAAGGAGTGCTCGAGCGTCGGCGGCGACGGATGCCCGGCGCGCGGAGGAGCGAACATGCTGCACGCGAGATACGCCATCTGCGTGGGATTGGCGCTGCTGGGCCCAGAGCTTGCCGCGAGCGCGCAGTCGCGCGGTGCGGCGCCTGACGAAGGGTGGCTGCGGCTGAAAGCCCCAGACGTGGCACGCACGCAATGGGGTGCCTGTGGCTTTCAGCCACAGGCACCCCATGCGACCGACGGCAAGCCGGCATCTAAGGAGCCCGCCTCCAAGGAGCCCGTCTCCAAAGAGCGACCAGCTTCCAAAGAACAGGTTGCGCAGTGGCTTCGCGATCTGGACGACGACCACTATGCCGTGCGCGAGGCCGCTACGGCCGCCCTGTCTGCGGCGGGCAACGAAGCGATCGCCCCGCTCACGAAGGCGGCGGCTGGTGAGAGTTTGGAGGTCACCGTCCGCTGCGTCCGCATTCTGGAACGGCTTGCCGGCGACAACACGGCGCCGGCCGATGCCGCGCTGGCCGATGGTGCCCGGGCCGATGCCGCGCTGGCTGCTTTGGAAAGCCTGGCCCCGCCGCGGCAAACCCCGGCGGCGGAGCGGGCCGCCGCCGCCCTCTCGCGCCTCTACGCCAAGCAGGCCGGGCGGGCGAAGAAACAGCTCTACCAATTGGGGGTCATCCACGGTTCCGGCGAGAACTTCATCCGCAAGGACGTGCAGCGCGAAAACCATCTCCTGCTGACGAAAAAACGCTGGACCGGCAAGACCGACGATCTGCGGCTGTTCGCCTATACCGAGGACATCACCTACCTCAGCATCCACGGCATTCCCCTCGGCGCGGACGCCCTGCCTCACTTGACCCGACTGCGACATCTGGAGTCGCTCGAGCTCTACGGCACCGGGCTGGATGCGGCGAGCATCGCCAAGCTGCGAGCGGCGCTGCCCAACCTGCGCAACCTCGACATCCGTTCCGGCGGCGTGCTAGGTGTCAGCCGGTTCGGCCCGGCCAACTGCGAGCTGCGCGAGATCATGCTGGGCAGCCCCGCCGCAAAGGCCGGCCTGCGGCCCCTGGACGTGGTCAGCCAAATCGACGGCCACCCGCTGGAAACCTACCGGGCCCTCATCAGCTACCTGGCGACCAGAACCGGCGGCGACAAAGTCAAGCTGGCAGTCGAGCGCGACGGCAAGAAGCTCGAGGTCGAAGTTACCCTCGGCTCCTGGGGCGATGAGTAGGGCGGAGTGCCAGGTGCTTTCAGCCGCTTTCAGCCCCAGCCACTTCTCGCGTGAGTAACTACCTACTGCGAAGCGAGCGCCAGCAGGTCCGCGAACTGCGTCGGCTGCAGGCTGTCATATTCCGCTTGCAGCACCTTCAGATAGGACCACGGCTGGCCGGTCAATCGAGTAGCGTTGTCGCACCAGAGGGGCATTCTGCCCCAGCCACCCGTCGCTGCACGACATCCGCGCGCTGTTGGCCAATCAGCCGCTGACCGTCGGCATCACCTGCGGCGACTCCCGGCGGCTGGCCGCGCTGCTGGTCGGCCTGCCGGAGGTCCAATCCGTCGAGGTGACCGACCAGGCGCTCACCCTCCGCACGCGGCAGCCCGAGGTGTTCTTCCCCCGTCTCAACGATCTCTTGGCCAGCGAGCGGATCGACATCGAGGCGCTGGAAACACTCGACGCGGGGGCCGACGCGGTGTTCTCGTACCTCGAGCGGGCGTAGGGCAGACGTCGATCAGCCACCGAATGGGTGGCACGTCCCTGAGCATGGATGCGAAGGGCGTGGCGGGCACGTGACACACCTGGGGCGGCGACAATGGGCATGGGATGATAGGCCGTTCATCATGCCGAGGTCTCAGGCGCTTCTCCACGCCCTTCGCATCCATGCTCAGGGACGTGCCACTCGCCGCCATGGCCCCAAAATGGAATCGGCGATCTCGATAATGGCAGGCAGCGCTATCTCATTGGCAAAAGTGACTTCAACGACTTTGCTTGGCGTAAAACCTGCATCTGCGCATGCCACGAACGTTCTCGGTCCTCGTGCGCTACCAAGGCCTTTTGAGCAGCGCGGAGACCCAGAGTTGACGCAAGAGTACAAAGGAGTCGCGTCTGGATTCTCCGCGAAAAGCGATGGCGTTTGCACGCGTAGGATCACAGGCCGCTCATGAGCGTATCGTTCAAAATGCCGGACGCCGTAGCTAATCGGCCCGTGACCGGTCCCCGGCCAAAAGAAGACTCGCTCATTCAGCGACTCAATTACCCTCTCCAACGTCCATTCGCTGTCAAAACGGATGTTGCCGGAATGAAGAGGTTGCTGATCCCGAATGCGAATTGTCGCGCCGCCAATCACGATTGGCAGCGACTCTCTTCTCTTGCGCCGAAGAAACGATTCGTCACCCGCTTGGCGCATGAGGGATGCCGCGCTGCGCAAAACTCGCGCGCTGCAGATCGCGTCGAGGTTATCGCGGTCGGTGAGATGAAACAGATAGGGTCTGATCTTCGCAAAGCGAGCGGCTGTAAACGGCACGACTTCCTCACCACGACCGGCGATCGATGATACTGCGATGGTGAAAACGAGTTGAAATCAACGATACGGGGGCCTCGGCGACTCGTTCAACCTCTTGGATGAATCTCACCGTGTCGGGTGTCAGTTGCTCGAATCGGCGAGCATCCTGGTTCTTGTTGCAGAGATAGTCAACGAACGTCAGCGCGATATCAGTGGGTGCGTTCAATTCAGCGGCTTTTTTCAGGAGCACCCAATCGAACTCCGAGATCCGCCGCTTCCTCTTCGTCGTTGAGGTGGTTTCCGTCTTCCGCAATTCGTTCTCGCTGATCCCCGAACGCCTCGAAATCTCGGCGAGGCTGATTTCTTGGGACATGGGGCCGGAGGTCTTGCCCTCCCCATCCGGATTTTGAACGCGGATCGGGTACGTTCGACACACCATTACAACCTTTCGGACTCGTCCTGCCGAGATTCCCGCCTCGGCTAGACAACCCGCAACGGTGGTGTCACGCGAAGTGACGTGGGGATACCAGCCGTGATAAAGACTCAGTCCGGTGCCCTGCGTTCCTTCGAGGAAGACCTTCTTTCGCCGACGG
>JBGQHD010000111.1:0-9597 GCA_041497795.1 Planctomycetia bacterium | reverse complement strand
GAGCCGTTTCAGCTCTTCGATCAGCCGATCGTACTCGAGGTCGGAGATCTCCGGCGCGGCCTCGACGTAGTATTTGCGGTCGTGATAGCGAACCTGCTCGCGGAGCTTGGCGATCTCGGCGGCGGGCTTGCTCATGGAGATACCCCTCGGATCCCGTCGTTAATCCAGAAGCCCGGCTTCTCCAAGAAGCCGGGCTTCTTACTTCAGCACCCGGCGCAGGCACGCTCCGGTGTGATTGTCTGCCAGCGCCGCGAGCTGCTCCGGCGTCCCCTCGGCCACGATCCGGCCGCCGGCCTGGCCCCCCTCCGGCCCGACGTCGATGATCCAGTCGGCCCGCTTGACGACGTCGAGCTGGTGCTCGATGACGATGACCGTGTTGCCGCGGTCCACCAGCCGCTCGAGCACGTCAATCAAGTGCTGGATATCGCGAAAGTGCAGACCGGTGGTCGGTTCGTCGAGCACGTAAAGCGTTCGGCCGGTTTCGACGCGGGCCAGCTCGGCGGCCAGCTTGACGCGCTGCGCCTCGCCGCCGGAGAGCGTCGTTGAGGCCTGGCCCAGCGTCAGGTAACCGAGGCCCACTTCGCTCAGGCTCGAGAGCAGCCTACGGATCGCGGGGAAGTTCTCAAAGAACTCCAGCGCCTCGTCCACGGCCAGGTCGAGCACCTCCGCGATGGTCTGGCCGCGGTAGCGGATTTCGAGCGTCTGCCGGCTGAACCGCCGGCCGCCGCACTGCGGGCAGCGCACGTAAAGATCGGGCAGGAAGGTCATCTCGATCTTCTGCAGCCCGTGCCCCAGGCAGGCCTCGCAGCGGCCCCCTTTGACGTTGAAGCTGAACCGGCCGGCCTTGTAGCCGCGCAGCCGGGCGTCGCGGGTGGTGGCGAACACCTTGCGAATCTCGTCGAACACGCCGACGTACGTGGCCGGGTTGCTCCGTGGCGTGCGGCCGATCGGCGACTGGTCGATCTGGATCAGCTTGTCAATCCGCTGCAAGCCCAGCAGCCGGCGGTAGGGACCCGGCTTGGGACCGGCTCCGCTCAGCTCGCGGGCCACGGCCTTGGCGAAAGTCTCGTTCAAGAGCGAGCTCTTGCCCGAGCCGCTGACGCCGGTCACGCAGACCAACACCGAAAGCGGGAACCGAGCTGTCACGTCCTTGAGGTTATTGGTCGTCACCCCTTCGATGATCACCGCCTCTTTGAAATCGACTTTGCGGCGGCTCTGTGGCACCGCGATCGCCGCCGCCCCCGAAAGGTACTGCCCCGTGATCGAGGCCCCGTTACGGCCCACCTCGTCGGGCGTCCCCTGGGCGATCAGCCGCCCGCCGTGCCGGCCGGCACCCGGCCCCAGGTCGAGCAACTGGTCGGCCGCACGCATGATCGCTTCGTCGTGCTCGACCACCAGCACGGTGTTGCCCAGCTCGCGCAAGTTGCACAGGGCGTCGATCAGCCGGGCGTTGTCGCGCGGATGCAGGCCGATCGACGGCTCATCCAGCACGTAGCACACGCCGGTAAGCCGCGAGCCGATGCCGCTGGCCAGCCGTACGCGCTGCGACTCGCCGCCGCTGAGCGTCCGCGCCGGCCGGTCGAGCGTCAGGTAACCCAGGCCGACCTTCAGCAAAAACTCCAGCCGCGAGGTGATCTCCGGCAGCACGCGCTGAGCCACCGGCTGCTCGCGCGGGCCGAACATCAGGCCGCGGAAGAAGGCGAGGGCCTCCTCGATGCTCAGGGCCGTGATCTCGTGGATGGCACGGCCGGCCAGGCGGACGCCGCGCGCTTCGGGCCGCAGCCGCGTGCCGCCGCAGTCGGGGCAGGGCGTCTCGCCGCGAAAGGCCTCGAGCTGCTCCCGCCGGGCGTCGTCATCCGCCGCCGCGTATTCGTCCTCCAGCAGCTTGAGCAGGCCGGGGAACTGCTGACCGTCGCCATGCAGGAGCTGCTCGCGGACTTTCGCACTCAGTTTCTCCAACGGCGTATTCCAGCGAAATCCGGCTGCGGATGCAAACGGGGCAACCGCGGAGCGGAGCTTGCGCAGCTCGCCCGGCGAGGCCTCACGCCACGGCGCGGCCGCCCCGGCGGACAGCGACAGGCCGGCATCCGGCAGCACCAGGTCCGGGTCGAAGCGCACGAGCACGCCCAGCACCTCGCACGTCGGGCATGCCCCATAGGGGCTGTTGAAGCTGAACGTGCGCGGCTCGACCTCCACGAAGCTGATGCGGCAATTCGGGCAGGCGAATTGGGTGCTGTAGAGCTCGTCGTGCCAAGCGGAGTAGGACGGATTGTCAATCCGTCCGACAGGTTCGCCATCGGCCTCCTGCGGCTCGGACGGATTGACAATCCGTCCTACACGGCTGACGATGATCGCCCCCTCGCCCAGCCGCAGGGCCAGTTGGATCGATTCGCCGAGGCGCGGGGCGTTCTGCGGCCGCACGACGATGCGATCGACCACCGCCTCGATGGTGTGGTTCCTCTGCCGCACCAGCTCCGGCACGGCGTCCAGGTCATGCACCTGGCCGTTCACCCGAGCGCGCACCAGGCCGGCTTTGCGAATCGCGGCGAAGACCTCCTGATGCTGCCCTTTGCGGCCGCGCACCAGCGGGGCCAAGAGCATCGCCTTCGTCCCTTCGGGCAGCGCCAGCAGATTGTCGAGTATCTGCTGGGGCGTCTGCTGGCGGATCGGCGCGCCGCACTGGTGACAGTGCGGCGTGCCCAAGCGGGCCATCAGCAGCCGTAGGTGATCGTAGATTTCCGTGACCGTGGCCACCGTGCTCCGTGGATTGTGGCTGCCGGGCCGCTGGTCGATGGCGATGGTCGGCTCCAGCCCCTCGATCAGATCGACGTCGGGCCGCTCCATCTGCGTGAGGAACTGCCGGGCATAGACCGACAAGCTCTCCACGTACTGGCGATAGCCTTCGGCGTAGATCGTGTCGAAGGCCAGCGAGCTCTTGCCCGACCCGCTGGGGCCGGTGATCACCACCAGCCGGTCGCGCGGGATATCGACGCTGAGGTTCTGGAGATTGTGGACGCGCACGCCGCGGAGGCGGATGACTTCGGAATTGGGAATTGGGAATGCGGAATGCGGAATGGCAGAGGCGACCCGCTCACGTTCCACATTCCGCATTCCGCCTTCCGAATTCCAGCCCTGCGCCTCGCTCATCGGTTGCCGCCAAACAGGGAGATGGACTTTTCGGCGTCGGCCACGGTCTTGGGATCGGTCCGCCGCAGGCGGTCCAGGTGCTTGGCCGCCGGCTCTCCGGGGCAGACCAGCAAGTAACCGACAATCGCCCGCTTGATGCTGGCGGCTTCATACAGCTTCTGGCCGTAGAGCCCCGCCACGCGGTCGAGCGACTCCCAGTCCTGCCAGCGAGCCAGATCGACGATCGCCGAAGCGGCGAACTCCGGGCGGTCCAGCAGGAGCCGCAGGGCCTCGCGCAGCCGCGGGCGGGGGATCTCGCGGCCGTACTCATAATAGAAACGCAGGGCAGTCAGCGTGTGCCGCACGTGGCCGTCGGCCGATTTGGGATTGGCCAAGTACCGCTCCTCGAGGTGCTTGAGGCCGCGATCGCCCGCCAGCAGCAGATATCCGCCCAGCACGCCGTCGAAGCCGGCGATGAAGTCTTCGCTCTGCTCGTCGATCAGCTTGCGCATCAGCTCCTCGTTGGCCTTGCGGTCCTCGGCCGACTTGGCCAAACCCAGCGCCACGCCGTAGAACCCCTTGCGATAGTCGCGCACGTGCTCATCGCCCAGCCAGCCTCGCAGCTTGGCCTGGTCGAAGGCCTCCGCCACTTCGGCCACCTTGTCGAAAGGCATGTGGCCGAATTCCTGGTAGGCGTCTTCGGCTATCAGAGCGTCGTCGTGCTCCAGGTAGCGCGCAAAGTACCGCATGCGCTCCGCCGCATCCTTGCGCGCCGAGGGCGCACGGGCCACGTAGGCGAAGCTCAACTCGTTGACGCCGACGTGCGACCAAGAAAGCTCGGCCTTGGCCGCCGCTTTGGCGGGGGGTGCCTTTTCCGCAGGGCCCTTGGGCGGCGCGCCTTCCGCCTTCGGCGCTTCGCCGAAGAGCAGCACCAAGGCGCCCGGCTTGAATTCAGCGTCGCTCGTCACCCGCAGACTCTCGCCGGTCTCCTTCGCCCCGGTCCCTTTGCCTGCGGTCAAGAGCGACTGCCCTTGCAGGAATTGGTGCAAGCGAAAGACGGCCTGCTTGCCGTCTCGTTCGAGGAACTCCCCCAGCACGACCACCGACGCCGCCTCGCGCCTCTGGGTGAGGGTCGGTTTGAGCGAGACACAAAACGGACAGCCCACGGCGGCCTGGCCCAGGGCGACCAGCACCAAGGTCACGCAGACCGGCAGGGCGGCAAAACGCGTTCCGAAGCGGCGAGATCGTCGATTCGCGTTCATTAGCGTCACGCAAGTCGATGGCGTTCGTGGTTCGTAGCTGAACTCGCCAGAGTTCAGCCCTTCCCGAAGTCTGGCGACTTCGGCTACCACGGAATTGGGCGCGAAGCATAGTTTAACGCAGAGGGCGAGCGGCCGCAGGAGAGAAATCCGCTCGCGGCGCCGGCGGAGTGCCGGCGAGCGTGTGACGACGAAGATCGACGGTCGCCGCGAGTCACGGCTGCTGCGCACCCAGCGCAGTCGGCAGGGCGACGTGCTGAGGGGAAGCGGCGGCGGGCTCCTGATGCCACTCGCTCAGCCGCCGCTCGAAGAACTGCCGCATGCGGCGGAAGTAATGGTCGTGGGCCGACTTGCTGAGACCGTTGGCCGGGGAATCGTCGATCCAATAGTTCCACTTCGGACCCTGATAGGCGTCGTACACCTCTTGCGCTTCGTCGATCTCGGTCAACCGGTCCGACTTGTTGTGGCAGAAGTAGATCGGCACGTGGACCCTTTGAATCGATTCGATCGGACTGATGTTCCGGGTCAGCATCCCGCAATCGGCCCACATCAAAAAGCTGCCCATGGCGACCAACGTCCCGCGGCTGAACTCGGGGGCGAAATCGAAGCTCCGCAGCATGACCGACTGCAGGCGGCCAAAGGTCGAGTCCACCCACACGCCAGCCACGCCGTGCAACCGCGGCAGCGCCTGCAGGGCCACCGCCGCCCCGTAGGACACGCCCACCAGAAACACGGGCCGATCGCCCCCCTGCTGCCGGGCAAACTCGAAGGCCGCCTCCACGTCCCGCACTTCACGGTCGCCGAAGGTGACGGTGTGACCGGGACTGTCGCCGTGGCCGCGAAAATCAAACGCCAGAACGTCGAGCTTCAGGGCGTGCAACGGCTCCAGCACCGAAAGAACCTGGGAACGGTTCGCGCCATATCCGTGGCAATAGACGACCGTGCCGCGCGGCCCCGCGGCGGGCACGAACCAGGCGGCCAGCTTCACGCCGTCGCTCGTTTGCAGCGATACCTGGCGATAGGCCAGATCGAGCTTCTCCGGCGTCTCCGCCGGCCTGCTGCGCAGCGGGTGGATCGACATCAGCGGATGCAGAATCACCAGCGGCAGGGCGATCAGCACCCCCATCACCGCCGTGTGCAAGGGGGCCGTCTTGGCGTCGAACGGCGACGTGCGGCGAACCCAGCGCGCCAGCCAATACGCCCATTCGATGGCGTACTCGAGGAGGAACGTCACCAGGCTCAGCACGCAGCCGGCGTAGAACGCCTCGGCCTGGCTGATCGTGGCCTGGTGAAGGTAGAGGAACCCGAACGTGCCCAGGACCACGTAGCTGGCCCGGATCGACAGTTGCACGACCGGTGATTCCGGTCCCGTCGGCGAGAGGATGCGGAACGTCAACCGGTCCAAGAGCAGCACCGGGGCCAGGCCGATGACCAGCCAGCCGGTCAGGCTGTGCGTGCAAGCCACGGCGCAAGCGGCCGCGGCGGCGTAGCAGCCGATCAGCAGCATGGCGGTCAGCCAGCTTCGCCCCCGCTCCAACTCGTGGACAGGCAATTGCTCGTCGTCGTCCAATTTGGGGATGAACGTGATCCCTTGGTAATCGTTGCGGTACTTCGTCATGGCAGCCGTCCCGCGTTTTCCAAGTGCAACGAGGTGATAGTTGTGTTTTTGGCGCTTGAGGCGCACGCCGAACCGCCGGCGCAGCGCCTCCTCCTTCAACTCTAGCCCATCCGGGACGCCGACTGGGGGCATTCCCTTGCGTGCGAAGGTTGTAGGGACAGTGACGAGTGTGCGGGGTGTGCGGTCAATGGCTTGCCGCGTGGCCGTCCTTCGGCGACGATTGCAGCGGACGCTGGTGATCGGACGCCGGCGGCGGCCAGCCCCCCAGCCAAGCGACGATCCCTCCCGACACCCACTGACCGCTCCGAGCGAACTCCATGTCCCATTCCGACCATCTGCGACGGGTCATCGACACCGGCATCGTCGCCATCCTCCGCGCCCCCAGTGGCGAGCTGTTGGCCGACGTGGCCGAAGCGCTGGCCGCCGGCGGCGTGGACGTGATCGAAGTCACCTTCACCGTCCCCCAGGCCGATCAGGTTCTCCGGCAGGTCGCCAACCGGATGGGCAGCCGGGTGCTCTTGGGAGCCGGCACCGTGCTGGATACCGAGACGGCGCGGATCGCGATGCTGGCCGGGGCCGAATTCATCGTTTCGCCCGCGGTCAATCTCGACGTGATCGAGATCTGCCGCCGCTATGGCAAGCTCATCCTGCCCGGCGCATTCACGCCGACCGAAGTGCTGGCCGCCTGGCAGGCGGGGGCCGATATCGTGAAGGTGTTCCCCTGCGACGCCCTGGGGCCGGGCTACCTCAAGACCCTGCACGGCCCCCTGCCGCAGGTTCGCCTGATGCCCACCGGCGGAGTGAACCTCGACACCGCGGCGGCGTTCCTCGCAGCGGGGGCTTGCGCGCTGGGTGTGGGAAGCTCGCTGGTCGAGCCGAAAGCCGTGGCCGCCGGCGATCTGAAGCGGATCGAATCGCTGGCCCGGCAGTACGTGGAGATCGTGCGGCGGACGCGCGCGGAAGCGACGTAGCGGTCAAACCGAAGTCCGGCGTCTAGGCTTCTTCAGCCGCGGAAAAGACTCCGGACACTGCTACGCCAAACCCCTTCAAGAGCACGGACGTGGCGGTCTGGCCCTCGCGAAACTTGCCGTGTTGCCGATATCGCTTGCCGCTCAAGGTGAGCACAGTGATCGTTCTGGTTTCGGGATCGACAATCCAATACTCGACAATGCCGGCCGCCGCATACTCCTTGCGCTTCGTCCGCAAGTCTCGTCGGCGGCTCTGGGCGCCGGGGCTGACAATTTCGAGGACCAAATCGGCTCCGCGCGGCGGGCGGTGTTTGTCTCTGATCCGCTCCGGTTTGAAATACATGATGTCCGGCTCGCGTATCTTGTCCCTTCCGACGCGAATGCGAAGAGGAGCGAAGAGCACTTTCCCCAGGGACCGCGCCGTGACAAACGACTTTAGCTGCGAGTGCAGGAAGTCGAGCATCAGTTGATGGAACACGGTCGGCATGGGCAGGAACTCCAAGCGGCCATCCGTAAACTCGATGAGTCGGTTGGTGTCCAGCGCGAGGTATTCTTCCTCCGTCCAGTGGCCTTGGCCGGGATACAGCGTGGCAATCTCCCACACCGGCTGGCCAGACCCCGTGGTCCCGGATCTTTTCGTCGCGGTTGTGATGTCGTTCATGACCTGCACCACGGGACTGCACCACGGGACTGCACCACGCGATCGTGGCTATCGCTCATCAATGCCGCCGCTGGTTTCATTCTACCCCGGCTTTCGCGCTACTCCCACCGCAACGGTCTCTGCCAGGCTTCCTTGAGCGCTGCCAACTCGGCATCAATGACCGCCGCGGCTGAGGGCCGAAGTCCGGATATCCGCAAGCGGTCGTCCGCGGTGACTTCCCCGGTTCGGGCATGTGGCACATCGAGCAACGCTTCGAACGCCGCCGCGTCCTGAGGGCGAACCTCGCACAGGAAACGGCTGTTGGATTCGCTGAAGAGCAAGATGGCCGACGCGTCGGGGGACGATCGGTCCACGTCGGATGGCACGCTTCGCAGCTCGAGCTTCGCGCCCAGGCCACCAGCGAAGCCCATCTCCGCGGCGGCGGCGGCGAGGCCCCCTTCGCTGAGGTCATGGCAGGCGCGCACGAGACCGCGGTCGATGGCTTTGTGCACGCCAGCGAACGTGCGCTTCGCCAAGGCTGGATCGACGTGAGGAACATGGCCCGCCGCTTCAGTCGCCCCGGCCTCTGCGCGTTCCTGAAGTGCAAGTAAGTAATGCGATCCACCCAGCTCGTTCCTTGTCAGGCCGACAAGATACAGCAGGTTGCCCGGCTCCTTGAGGTCCATCGTCACCGCCTTGCGGACGTCGGCGATCTGGCCGATCGCGCTGATCAGCAGCGTGGGCGGGATGGTGATCGTCTGCCGCTGGCCGCTGGAATCCTCGAAGCGATATTCGTTGTTCAGGCTGTCTTTGCCGCTGATGAAGGGGGTGCCCAGTGCCACCGCCAAGTCATGGCAGGCCAGGGCTGCCCGTACGAGCGAGCCAAGCTGCTCGGGCCGGTCGGTGTTGCCCCAGCAGAAGTTATCGAGCAGGGCGATCCGCCGCGGATCGGCCCCCACGGCCACGCAGTTGCGGATCGCCTCGTCGATGGCGCTGGCGGCCATGTGATAGGGATCCAGATCGCCGTAGCGGGGATTCATGCCGCAGGCGATCACGATGCCGCGGCGCGAGCCCAGCCGCGGCCGAACCACGGCGGCGTCGCTGGGTCCATCGTTGGCCACGCCGACCAGCGGCTTCACGACGCTGCCGCCTTGCACTTCGTGATCGTATTGGCGTATGACCCATTCCTTGCTGGCCACGTTGAGCGAGCCGAGGATGCGCAGCAGCGCTTGTGTGTAGTCCGCCCCCTCGGCGAGCCGGAGGGCGTCAGCCCCCGGTGATCTGGGCGCGGGGGTGCCTGGGGCGGAGCGGCGAAGATGATCATCCACTCCACCAAACGTCTTCGCCGCTCCGCCCCAGCCACGCGGCGACGGCTCGTACACGGCTTCGCGCACGACCGGCGGCCGGCCGTCGTGCAGGAACTTCATGCTCAGGTCGGCCACGAGTTGGCCGCGGTATTTGAGCACCAGCCGGCCCGTCGGCACGAAACGCCCCAGCACCGTGGCCTCGACCCCTTCCGAGGCGCACAGGGCGTGAAACTCGTCCCACTTGTCCGGCGGCACGGCCAGGACCATCCGTTCCTGGGCTTCGGAAATCCAGATTTCCGTGTACGACAGCCCGTCGTACTTCAGCGGCGCGGCGTCGAGCTGCACTTCGGCGCCGATCTTCTCGCCCATCTCGCCGACGGCACTGGAGAATCCGCCGGCCCCGCAATCGGTGATGGCGTGGTACAGCCCGCGGTCGCGAGCGGCCAAGAGCACGTCCACGACCATCTTCTCCGTAATCGCATTGCCGATCTGCACCGCCCCGCCGGAGACGGTTTCGCTCTCGCTCGTCAGCTCCGTCGAGCTGAAGGTCGCCCCGTGAATCCCGTCGCGGCCGGTGCGGCCGCCGACGGCCACAATCAGGTCGCCCGGCCGCGGTTCCTTGCGAGATTGGCTGCGCGGAATCAGGCCCACGTCGCCGCAAAAGACCAGCGGATTGCCG
>JBGQHD010000110.1:0-9698 GCA_041497795.1 Planctomycetia bacterium | reverse complement strand
TGCCCGGCGGCGCGCGGGGCGGCCAATTGCCGTTCCAGTTCCGCCACCGATCGGACTTCGCGGTCGATTTCCCCGGGAATCTCGCTGGCCGCCAGTCCCGCCGGCATGAGCGCGTCGGAGCCGCCCACGGTTTGCGGAGGCACTCCCCACACGAAGTCGTGGGGAAACACGAATTGCCTGCCATCCTGCGTCTCGAAGGTGCCGTTGTAGCATTCGATGCGCAGCGAGCCATCTTGCGGGTCGGTCCGCAATTGGACCCGTTCGGCGGTCAAGGTGACAGGGGGCATGTTGCCGCGGCGATCGACGGTGATGTTCGCCTGCATCAGCGTCTGGTCAACCACGTCCTGCACCACGATCGACACGCCGTTCGCGCGAAACGTCTTGCTGCCGCGCAGCACGCTGTAGGCGATCCGTTCGATCGATTCGACCGCGATCCGCCGCACGTTGGGCCTCGACCAAACGGCACACACCTCGTACATCCAAAACGTGAACAAGCTCAAGACGAAGCTCAACACCAGCACCGGCCAGATCACGCTCAGCGGGTTGATACCCACCGACTTGAGCGCGACGATCTCGTTGGTCGCCGCCATGCGGCCGAACACGCCGCAAACTCCCAGCAGCAAGCACGCCGGGGTCACGAACCGCAGGGTCTCGGGCACCAGATAGGGCATGATCCGCGCGACTACGTCGGGCGGCAGGTTGTTGCGCAGGCCTTCCTGGACCCCGCCGAAGAGGGTCATCATCGCCAGGGTGACGACGATTCCCGCCAAGAACACGATCAACGTATCGCGCAGGATATAGCGGTTGATCGTGCCCATGACGCTGGCGCCTCGCGCGGCTAAGCCGCGTGCCTCAAGACCTGGGGTTCCTCGTGCCGCGTTGCGTCCGCCGCGGTCTGCCGCGGGCGCATCGCCGCCTGATCGTTCGCTGCCCCCAATCGACGAACAAGGCGGTGAGGTAAATCATGCCGGCCGACCAGAGCACGTCGCTGGGAAAGTGCCCGCCCTGGATCACGCGCGCGGCGCCGATCGTCATGCCCCAAGCCAGACCCACCAGCAGGACGGCCGCGGCCAGCCGAGGCCGCGTGCGATACAGCACGAACGCGGGAGCCATCAAAGCGAAGCCGATGGCCGCATGGCCGGACGGAAACGACGAATTCTTGGTCACCGGCCCTGGTTGCCAAACCTGGCTGAACTCGCTCCGGCCGCCAAACTCCCGGATTTCAGAGGGCCGAGGGCGGCCCCAATTATCTTTGAAGACGACATTGATTAGCAGAACGGGTCCCAGCACCAATACCAAACAATTGAACAATCCCAGGTTTCCTACAGGCCGAAGGCGGGTCCAAAACACCCCTCCCGCCGCCACGATCAACCCGACTACGCCCAGGACCACGACCGGCCAGGAGCTGGCATACTTGATAGTCGTCCAGGGTTCTTCCCAGCCCCAGGGGAAGAACCAACCGCTGATCTCGATGTCGGCGTTCGTCAAGCAAAAGAAGAGGCTGCCGATCACCAGCACGATGGCCGGCAATCCCAGAAACAGGAAATGCCGCCGCCAGCTTACGGCGTCTGGGCGGCGGGGAAACGGCAAGATGACGGCGTCTTCCGCCGCGGGCGTTGCATTTGCGAAGTCGTGGGCGATCCGCGGCGCACTGGCCTTGTTGGGCCATACCCGCTGATCGCCGGGTCTAGGCAACGAACTCATGATGCACCCCTGTCTTCGTTGGCGCTGCGCACGGCGGGCGGCTCTGCTGTTCGACGAACCAGTTCGCGTACCGCGCCACGCCGGTTTCAAAGGAGACTCGTGGCTCATAGCCCAGCAACCGCCGGGCTTTGCGGATGTCTGCAAACGTCAGCTCGAGGTCCTCCGGCCGCGGAGCGGCGCGGCGGACGCACGCCCGGCGCCCCAAGGCGTGTTCCAAGGCCGTGATGACCTCCCGCATCTCGATGGGCCGGCCGCAGCCCAAGTTGATCGCTTCCCCCTCGATCCCCGGCCGGTCGAGGGCAGCCCGCAGTCCGGCGCAAATATCGTCCACGTAGGTGAAATCGCGGAGGGCCGAGCCATCGCCAAAAAGCGTGATCGGCTCTCCTTGCCAGATCGCGGCGGCGAACCGGGCCAGGGCCAAATCGGGACGAAGCCGAGGGCCATACACGCTGAACGGCCGCAGACACACCACCGGCAAGCCGTGAAGTTGATGGTACGTCAGGCCCAGCAGCTCGGCCGCGCGCTTGGTCGCTCCGTAAGGACTGGCGGGGACGCCCAGCGGCCCGTCTTCTTGGAAAGGCGCCGCTGCGCCCTTTCCGTAGACCGTCGAGGAGGACACCAGCAAAAAGCGGTCGATCCGCGTCTCACGCGCCGCTTCCAAGAGGGCCAGCGTGCCGCCCACGTTGGTCTGCTGGTACGCCAACGGAGCGCGGACGCTCGGACTGACCCCGGGCAGCGCTCCCAGATGCACGATCCGGCGGACGGCCTGGCGCTCGATCAGCAGCACCATGGCGGCCATGTCGCCGAAGTCGTGTTCCACGAGCCTAACCCGGCGGTTCGAGAGCCAGGCGGCGGCGTTGGCCCGTTTGAGCGCGGGGTCGTAGAAGCCGTCCAAGTTGTCCACGCAGATCACGTCGTCCGCAGTCGTAGCCAGCAGTTGCTCGATGAAGTGCGAGCCAATAAAGCCTGCCCCGCCGGTCACCAGAATTGTGCTCATACAGTGTTCGCATGCGGTCGGGACGGGTGGAACCCGGAGTGCGGCTCAGACGGCGGTGAACGATCCAGTGCATGGGCCACTTGGTGGGAAGGAGCATCCGCGGCGCCAAGCGCCCAGCGGCGTTCCAGCGCATCGAAGGCGCGCGCCAGGATGGTGCCGTGGCAGCAGGCGTAGCCGACGAGCCAGCCGAGCCCCGCGCCGCAGAACACGTCGCTGACATAGTGCATTCCGACAATCACGCGTTGCAGGCCGACGGCGACGCCCAGCGCGACGAACAGCGGCTTCCCGGCGGGATATAAGCAGGTCAAGGCCACGACCATGCCGAAGGCCAGCGCCGCGTGCGCCGAGGGGAAGCTTTGCATGCCCGATCCGCCCGCGCCGAACATCAAACAGCCGTGAAATGTGTCGCTCACCACCCCCAATGGTTGTTGCAGGCTGAAACAGACGGGTCGCGTGCGACAGACCAGCATTTTGATCGCGTCGGCCATCAATCCGGCCGCCAACGAAGCGGTGAGCAGCCGAGGCAGGCGTAAGCGGTCACGCGGAGCCAGCAGCCAGATGAGCCAGGCGAAGCAAGGCAGGCCCGCCCCATTGCCGAATGCCTCGAACACCACCAGGATTTCGCTGAGCGCTTCGCGAACTTTTTTGTCTTTGAACCATTCAAATACGGTCAGGTCGAGCGGGACGACCGCGACACCCAAGGCAATCAGCGCTAGGCCAATCCAAGCGGGCATGCGGCCGTCGCGAGGTTCTGCAATCATTCGGCAATCCTTGCCTGCGTGGCGCTCCCTCGGGGGCGGGCGCATCCAAACCGTCGGAGGGGAATGAGTTCGAGCGCGGTCGGCATCTAGCCCACTTCGCGTCGTTCACCGCCTTCACCAATAGTACGCACCGCCGCCTATTATCATCGGCACAGTCAATCCGTCTCTGGCTCTCCGCTCGCGGAGATTAACGATAGCTTCCTGGCTTCGGCAAGATCGCTGGCAACTGCGCCAGCCGGCTGTTCTCAGGGTGGGTTGCTTGCGACGGCAAGGCTAGCACAAGCGTCGCGGGGTTTGGGTCGCGTCATGCGGCCTGCCGTCGCTGCTGGCGCTCGGAGAAGTTTACCAATCGCCGGATCGCATAGGGCCGCGTGCCCCGGCTCTCGTAGTAGATCCGCGTGCACATTTCGCCGATCATGCCCAACGAAGCGAATTGGACGGCGACCATGCCTGCGAACAAGCAAACGTAGAGCAGCGGGTTGCCCGTGATGTCGCAGCCGCCGAGCTTCATGGCGACGGTCGCCAATCCAGTCAGCACGCTGAGCGCCCCGCACCCCAAGCCCACCAGCCCAAACAGCCGCATCGGGCTGATGAAATACTGAATCAGGTACACGACCGTGGCCAGGTCCAGCAGCACGCGAAGGGTCCGCGACAGGCCGTACTTGGCCTGGCCGAAGCGACGCGGCCGGTGGTTGGTGACCACCTCGCAGCAGCGGGCGCCCTGCGCGTGGGCCAGAATCGGAATGAAGCGGTGCAGCTCGCCGTAGAGCTTCAGGTCGCGCGCGGTTTCGCGGCGCATGGCCTTGAGCGTGCAACCCAAGTCGCGCACGGGAAACCGAGTGGCCCGGGCAATCAGCCAGTTGGCGATCCGCGACGGCACACGCCGGGTGAAGAAGGCGTCCCGGCGCTTGAGTCGATAGCCGTGCACCAGGTCGTATCCTTCCTCCAGTTTGGCGACGAGCGCGGGAATGTCGCGCGGGTCGTTTTGCAGGTCGCCGTCGAGCGTGACGATGATCTCGCCGCTGGCGTGGTCCAATCCCGCGGCCAGGGCCGCCGTCTGGCCGAAGTTGCGGCGGAAGTGGATCACCGTGACGTGCGGGTCCCGGGCCGCCAGGGCGTCCAAGGCGGCCTCGGTGTCGTCGGTCGATCCGTCGTTGACCAGCACGATCTCGTACGGCCGGTTCATGCCGGGCAGCACGGCGTCCAGTTCCTCGTGCAACAGGCGCACGTTGTCCTGTTCGTTGTACAGCGGTACGACCACCGAGAGGTTCATGCCAGGCGCTCGCCGGGGGGAAGTGAGCCGGGAAAATCGACGACGGCGGTCACGGCGCCGCGGCGCCCCGCCAAGTACACCAATCCGCCGCTGAGGCCCGCCGCCAAGATGACGGCGAACCAGGCCATGCCCAGCGTCAGCGAGGCGGCCTGCTCCACGCCGTACCAGCCCAAGATCAGGACGGTCGCCCCTTCCCGCAGGCCCATGCCATTGATGCTCACGGGCAAGGTCGATACCAAGGCCACGAGCGGCACCATGACGCAGTACGCAGACCACGACAACTTCAGGCCCAGCGCGCCGCCCAGCGCCGCCACGGTGACAACGTTGAGCCCTTGCACGACGCCGCTCCATAGCACGGCACGACGCATGACGGCCGGCCGCGAGTGCAGCCCGCGCAGTTTGAGCAGCACGGGATGGGCGACCAGCCGCGGCCAATAGCGTTGGCAGACCCACAGGGCGGCGGCAGCCCCGCCGCGGAACGTCAGCCAGATGCCGAGAGTCCAGGCGAGCACAGCCGCCGCAGCCCCGATGAGCGAGAGCTCCCCTAGCCGGCAGGTCAGCGCGGTCATGCCGATCATGAGCAGCGCCAGCAGTCCGGCCACGCGGTCCGCCAGAACGGTGCCCACTGTGAGCAAGCGCTGCGAAGGCGTGGGCGCGACGCGGTAAGCCTTGAACACGTCGCCACCCAGCGACGTAGGCAGGCAGAGTCCGAAGAACATCCCCTCGAAGTAGATCGCCAGGCAGCGACCGTAGGACACATTTAGCCCGACCGCCGACAACAGCCCTTGCCATCGCCGGGCACTGACGACTTGCGACGCCAGATAGATCGTCCAAGCGAAGACGGCGCCCCGGAGGTCGATGCCCGTCAGGGCGGCCGTGAATTCCCGCCATTCCATCCGCCACGCGAGCACCGCCAGCAGCGCGCCGCTGACCGCGGCCCGCAGCAGCAGGAACGCTGCGCGGCGCGTCGGCGAACTGCGTGTGGCTTTGGCCGTCATGCGGTGGTTCCTAGCGCGGTTTCCGCTGGGTCAAGGAGCGCGTTGAGGCCGTCTGGACAGCGTCAGCTCGACCCAGGAGCACTAGCTCGTGCTTCCGAAAGAAGCCCGGCTTTCTGGCCAGCACCGTGACGTCCGGCGGCAAGACGTCGCTGAGCTGCTCCAGGCGATCGCTCCGGGTGACGAGCAGCGCCGGCTCGTGACGCAGGAAGCCTGCCACCTGCCCCGCTTCGAGCTTCTCGACGGGGCCGCGGTTGTAGTAGACCAACGTGGACGCGAAACAGTCGTACGTGGCCAGCGGCGCTTTCTCTCCCCGCAGTTGCCGAACCTGGGCCGCCAACCACGGCCCGTCTTGATGCCGACTGATCCAGGGCGCCGCCATCCCCAGAGCCAGCACCACGAACGAAATGCTCGCCACGCCGACGGCCGAAAGCACGCCGTCGCGTCGGCCTTGGTGCAAGCGCCACAACGCCCAGGCCGCTCCGGCGGGTAGTGCCAATCCCACCAGGGCGACGGCCCAGTCATTTCCCAGGACCGGCTTCCCGGCGATCCAGGCAGCCGCGACTAACGCCAGGCCGACGACCGCCAAGGTCCATAAGGCCAGCCGCACGAGCAGCAGCCGGCTGCCGGCCGGAGCGTGCCGCCAATCCACGAGAAAGTGCCCCGTCAGCAGCGCCAGCGCCGGATAGGCCGGGGCGACGTAGTTTGGCAGCTTCGTGGCCGCCAGCGAAAAGCAGGCCACCCACACGCCGGCCCAGCAGCCGCAGAGCACGAGCTGGGGCCGCAGCGCGGCGGTCTCGCGCCCTGCCTGCCAGGCTCGATACAGCGCGGCTGGCAGAAACACCGACCAGGGGAACATGCCGGCCAGGATCGCCGGCACGTAGTAGACGATGGGGCCGCGGTGGTTCTCCATCGCTCGCAGGTACCGGCCCAGGTTGTGCTCGCCGAGGAACCCGGCCACCCAATCGCCGTGAGTTTGCCAGGCGACGGCCACATACCAGGGCAAGGCCACCGCCGACAAGACGCCCAGGCCCAACGCCGGCCGCAGCGTCCAGGCCGCACGCAGCCAACGGCCGGGCGCCAAGAAGCTCAGCAGCGACTGGTGCCACGGCAGCCGCGGCCCGCCCACAGGCTGCGCCGCACGATCCACCGAAACTAGGAAGCACACCAGCCCCGCGATCGGCAGCACCAAGCCGACCGGGCCTTTGGCCAAGGCGGCCATTCCCAGCGCGGCATACATCCCCAGAGCATAGGGCAGCGAGATGCGATACTCGGCCAGCGGAGTCCCGGCGCACGGCAACCGTCCACCATGCCTCGCCGCCACGCCGCTGGCGAACGAGAGCAGCGTGAGCGTCGTCGCGGCAATGAGGCCTGCGTCCGGCGTGGCTGCCCGCCCCAAGACGGCGAACAGCAGACTGCTGGCCAGCACCAGCGCAGACCAAAACCCCGTTTCGTGCCCAAACAGCAGCCGGCCCAGCCGGTAGGTCGCCAGCACGCTGATCACGGCCATCAGGGCCGAAGCCAGGCGTGCCGACAGTTCCGAGACCCCCAGCACGTGGTAGGCCGTCAGCATCCCCCAGTACAGCAGAATGGGCTTATGAGTTCGCAGCTCCTCGTTGAAGGTCGGAACGATCCAGTCCCCCCGCTGCTGCATCTCATAAGCACAGCCAGCATTGCGCGGCTCGTCTTCGTCCCACAGCGCCCCTCCGCCCAGATTGGCAAAGAGCACCATGATCGCCGCGAGCAGAAGCAGTGCCTGTTGTCGCATCGCTGGTGAGTGGCCTTTTTGCCGCTGTTGCTAGCGTCAGCCCGTGGAACCGCTGGAAGCGATGGCGGTGGTAGCCAGCACAGACCTTGTGCGCATCGCCTCGCCAAGAGGGGCGGGAGTCTAACGAGAACCCCAGCGTGCGGAAAGCTCACCGCGGGTCGGCTCCGGGAACGGACTGAGCCGTGGGGTAGGCTCTAGTGCTCCGTCACGCGTAACGTGAGTTGTGGCACGGCCATTTGGCGGTGAATCAGGGTAAACGTCGCGGCGGACATGAAGCCGACCTCGATGCGATGCGATGCGATGCCGCCGAAAGGCGGGACGACGTGGGAAACGCCGACGCCATCGTAGACCACCTCCCACGGCTGGCGTCAAATTTCCACCAGACTGCCTGCGATTTGGCTTGGCGCGGCGATGTCGGCCAAGGGCGGCGGATACTGGCCGTAAAAGCGCTTGATGAAGTTGCGGCCGCGGAGGCGCGGCGCGTGCGGCTCCCAGCCCCAGCGCCGCAGCAAACGGTCGGAGATGCGGCCGTTGGCCACGTGGCAGACGATGGCGTCGGCTCGCTTGATGCGGGCAATCTCGTCCAGCACGCTCGCCGCCAGGCAAATGGTGCGATAGCTCGTGCCGGCCGTGGAGACCACGTGGACGACGGCCAGGAAATTCGGGCAGCCGAGCGGCTGGTTGTAGTACACCCAGCAGCGGTCGCCCTGGCGGCGGGCGTGGGACCACCATGCGTCCAGCCGCACTCCGGGCAGGGAGATCAGCTTGGGGAACGGCCGCAGGCGAACCCGCCGCAGTTGGCCGCCCGCGACTTCGATCACGCCATAGCGGCGGCGGCGCAGCACGGCGGCGCCGGCCTGAAGATCGCGGACCGTTTGGAAGAGGCGGAGCATGGCGGGGAGGCTGCGTGGGAGGGCTCCCCAACTCTACATCACTCCGGCGGGCAACGGAGAGCGCCCCGTGGGTCTTCGCATCTGCAAAGACGGCACGTTCGGACGCCCAGGCGCGTCAGAATCCGCAAGGCGGCGCCAAGCCGAAAGAAGCCCGGCTTCTGGCTCGCAAGCTAACCCGACGCGCAAGCGAGGGAGATGCGAGGATAGTCGGCGATTCTCCCTCGCTTGCGCGTCGGGTTAGTGTGGTTTTCCGCCAGGGCCGAGCTCGCGACTGCGACCGCGCGGGTTACCGTTTGCAAGAATCCCGCTGGCCGGCGATAATCTCCCCGGCGACAGACGATCTCGCCCCCCGCCCTCCCCGCACACGCGGAAGCAACTCATGCTTTCACTCACCGACCGTCCCGTGCGGCTGTGCGACGGCATCTCGCGGCGCGAGTGGCTGCGCGTCGGCGGCCTGGGGGCATTCGGGCTATCGCTGCCGGGCCTTGCGGCCGCTCAAGCGGCTGAGCGCGGGGGGGCTGAGCGCGGTAGCAGTTCCTTCGGCAAGGCGAAGAGCTGCATCGTACTCTTCCTCTTGGGCGGGCCGCCGCAGCACGAGACCTGGGACCCCAAGCCCGACGCGCCGGCGGAGATGCGCGGCGACTTCAAGCCGATCGCCTCGGCCGTGCCGGGCTTGATGGTCGGCGAACTGATGCCGCGGACCGCCAAGCTGGCCGACCGCGTGGCCGTGTTGCGGGCGATGGCCACGGACGACAATGCCCACACCTCCAGCGGCTACTGGATGCTCACCGGCTATCCGCACCAGCCGAAGAACCAGGAGAACGGCACGGCGGGCTTTCCGAACAATTGGCCCTGCGTCGGGGCCGTGGTCAAGCACCTGGTCGGCGACCGCGGCAGCCTGCCCGCCAGCGTGCGGCTGCCGGAGGAAATCTGGAACACGGGACATATCGTCTGGCCGGGGCAGGATGCCGGCTGGCTCGGCCACCCGGCCGATCCGTGGTACTTGTATTGCGACCCCAGCGCCGCGAACTTTCGGGTGTCGGACCTGGCGTTGCCGAAGGAAGTGCCGCCTTTGCGGCTCGATCAACGGCGGTCGCTGCTCGAGGCGGTGAATCAGCACCTCGACGGAGCGGACCACGCTCGCTCGGCCACGCCCGGTAAGAGTTCGGCCCGCTGGAGCAATCTCGATCACAAGGCGTTCGACCTGCTCCGCTCCGGGAAGGCGCGGTCGGCCTTCGATCTGGCCAGCGAGCCGACGGCGGTCCGCGATCGTTACGGCCACAACCGTTTTGGGCAAAGCGTGCTCT
>JBGQHD010000109.1:0-9737 GCA_041497795.1 Planctomycetia bacterium | reverse complement strand
GGCAATTCTTGTTCTGGAACACGAGCGCACCTTGCAGCTCCAGCGGCGTGCTCCGCCGGACGATGTTGACCGGCACTGGGTCCCCGCTCCAGGCGGTCATCTGGGGAGACCAGGGAGACATCGCGCCCTCGTAGGTCAGCACGCCCAGCACTGTGAAGATCAACACCACGGAGAGCACCGCCACCGGCCGGCGGCTGAGGGCCCGCTCACCCCGATTGGCGACGAAGGGCACCAGCAGCAGCGCGACGATCAGCAGCAGCGGAAAGACGAGCATGATAAACGTCTCCGTGGCCGGCGGGCTGAGCGACAACAGGCCGAACAGCCAGAGGAAGGGCCATTCCGGCCGGGGATTCACGTCGCCCAGCGTGGGATCGGGCGGGCCGCCGGGGCCTTTGGGCCCCACGACGGCGGCAATCACGATGACCACGATCACGGCCAGCGCCGAGGCCAGGGCGTCTTTGATGAGCGCCTCGCCCAGGAAGGGAACGCCGTGCTTCAGCTCCTGCTCGTACTGGGCATCGTAGGTCTTTGGATCGACTCTTTGGCCAGGCTTGGGCGGGGCGCTGATGCCGCACTTCAGCACCAGCCACAGGTGCAGGGCCAGGAAAGCCAGCAAGGCCCCCGGAATGACGAAGACGTGCAGCGCGTAGAACCGGCTCAGCGCATCGCCGCCGATGATGGGGCCGCCCAGCAGCAGATCGACGATGCTCGGCCCGAGGACCGGCACGCGCCCCGCCATCGAGCCACCGACCGCGAGGCCCCAGTAGGCGTCCGGGTCCCAGCGCAGCACTTGCCCGGTGAAGAACATGCCCAGCGTGCACAGCAGCAGGAGGACGCCAACCACCCAGGTCAGCTCGCGCGGATACTTGAACGCGCCGTGCAGAAACACCTGGGTCATGTGCAAGAGCACCATGACCACCATGCCGGAGCCGGCGTAGTAGTGCAGGGCGCGGAGGAACCAGCCCAGGGGTTGATCGTAGTTCAGGCTCAGCAGGCTTTCATACGCGCTGTTGGCGGCCGGCACGTACACCAGGGCCAGGCCGACGCCGGTGAGAATCTGCACGATGAGCAGCGTCAGCGAAGCGCTGCCGAAGATGTACCACCAGCCCATCGGCCCGGCCGCGCCGCGCGGAATCGGGTGCCTGAGCATCGGTAGGATCGTCTCGCTCAGCTTGAGCCGAGCGTCGAACCATCGGGCGATGCTTCGCAGCGTGTTCATCGCGGTCTCGATCGCCTCTAGGCTTGGGCCTTCAGGGTGTTCTGCAAGGTCGGATAGTGGGGCGCCTGGACTTCCAGCCGCCCGCCGCTCACGCGCCACTCGCACTCGAACAGCCCGCGCGGCGGCGGGCCGGAGGCATGCTGGCCGTTTTCGTAATAGACGCCGCCGTGGCACGGGCACATGAACAGGCCCGACTGAGGAAACCAAGTCACCGGGCACCCGAGGTGGGCGCAGTTGACCGCGAAGACCAGAAACTGATCCTCGTTCTTGCGATCCTTCCCCAGATAGCGGACATAGACGCCCGTGCGGCCCGTCACGCCGTCCCACGGCTGGCCCAGTGGGTTGTCGAAGGTCTCCAGCCGGGTCCGGCCGATGGGCAGGAACTTGTCGAGGGTGCCCAGGTTGACCCACCGCACCGGATGCTTGCGTCGCGGTCCCAACAGGTAACCGACGAAGGGAATCGCAAACGCCAGGGCGGCGACGAATCCGACGGCGCCGGCGAGCCACCAGCCGAACCGCTGGAGAAAGCTCCGCCGCGGCAGGCTCTTGGCCGGCGAACGGGAGCGAGCAACAGTCTTGGGCATGTTCTGTGCCTCTCATGCATGGGATCGTGCGATCACTTCGCCGCGGTCGATGCGCCTTTTCGCCAGGCACCATTTCGCCAGGCGCTGAGGAGCGCGCCCAGGTCGGCGATCTCGCCGGAGGTCAGAGGTTGGAAGTCGTCGGGTCGTTCGGTCTTCTGCGAATAGTCCGGCATCCCCAGGTCGGGCCGGCCGGTGATAATGATCCGCCGCAGGGCTTGATCGCTGACGAGCGCCAGGAAGGCCCGATCGTTGATCTTGTTGCGTCGCTCGCCGTCGTGGACGACTCCCTGGCCGGCGTCGCCGTGGCAGGAGGAGCAGGCCCGAGCGAATACTCTCGCGCCCCGTGCCTCGTCTCCTTTGGTTCCCGGAAGAGCGTAATGTGGGGTCGAGTCCGCAGCCTTTCCCACGGGACCCCACTGGGGCGCGACGCCCTGCGACTGCGCCTCGACGGCGACTTTCAACCGGCCTTCGTTGTGGTTCTCGATGATCCGGTAGGGCACGCCCTTGATTTGGTAGATCAGCACTTGCGCCTGCTCCGCGGTCAGTGGGCCGCCATTAGCGTGGGTGAAGGGAGCCATCGGCGTGCCTGGCCGTCCGTGGTTCAGCACCTGCTCCAAAGCCGTGGCCGGCACGATGGCGCGAAACAGCGGTTCGTTGAGCGGCGGCGCCGGCCCCTGCTTGCCCTCCGGACCGTGGCAGCCGGCACAGTTGCGGTTGTAGAGCGCGTCGAAGGCCAGCACTTGGTCAGCGGGGACCGGCCGATCCTTGGGATCAGGCTTTCCGGGGAGGTCGAGATCGCAACCCGTGGCAAACAGGAAGACGCAGACCAGCGGCAAATGACGAATGACGAAGCTCGAATGACGAATCAAGCACGAAACCCAAATGTCGAGGGGCCAGCGCGCTGAAGAACGGAGTGAATGGGCCTTCGTCATTCGACATTCCTTCGTCATTCGAGCTTCGTCATTCGTCATTGCGATCAACTCGCAAGGCGTCTTCCTCAGCGATGAGCGGTTCGGTGTCGGTTCCCCTGCCCGCCGGCCGCACGGAAATCTCTTCGGTGCGGATCACCACGATCGCCGCCGTGATGCCGAACACGAACTGCGAGGCGATGAACCAGGGCCAGTCCACGGCTCCTTGCAAGACCGGATTGATGACGCCCATCAGCCCGTAGCTGACGCCCGTCCAGACGAGCGGCATCAGCACTCCGCCCCAGGTGAGCGGCGCGGGGATGGCCGGCAGCTTCGGCAGCAAGAACGCGTAGAGGATTCCGAAACCGGCCGAGATGAGCAGGTGCAGCAGCAGCGCCACGGCCAGCCAGTCGCCGCGGAAGCGGGTCAGCCCCTCCAGCGGCAGTTCATCCATGCCGGGGATGAACATGCCTGCCAAGAGGTTGGCCGGGTACCAGATGCCGTGGCCCGTGGCCAGCCCCCATAGGGCTGCCGGTACGGTCATCAGCAACCCGCCGGCCAGCCCGCCGAGAATGCCCGCGGCGAGGGGGTGGCGCTTCGCGGTGGCCTGCATGACCACCGGCCCCGCCACGACCCCGAACAGAAACTGCGACAAGATGAACCAGGGCCAGCTCACTCCGCGATGGAGCACGGGGTTGACGATCGACATCAGCGGGAAGCTCACCGCCGTCCAGAGCATGGGCATCAGCAGGCCGCCCCAGGCCAGCGACCGATGGATGTAGGGCAGCGTCGGCAGCAGCACGCCGTAGATCAGGCCCATCGCTGCGGACATGACGGCATGAATGACGAAGCCGGCCAGAAACAGCGAGAAATGGAACCGCTCCAGCTCGGCGACCGGCCTGTCGTCCAGGGCGATCACCATCCCGGCGAGCAGGTTGACGGGGTACCAGATGCCGTGGCCGCTGATCAATCCCCAGAGCAAAGCGGGAATGGGCATCAACAACCCGCCGAGGAGCCCGCCCTTGATCCCCGCGGAGATCGGGTGGACCTTCAGCGGCAGACGCATGCGGTAGCCCGGCATGCCCGCCTGCAACTGCTCGACGGTTCCCGGCGACGCGGCAATCGGCCGCGGCCGGCATTCGGGCGGCAGGGCCTGCACGTGAGAATGGCCGCGGCCCGGCAACAAGTCGCCGATCCAGGCGGCCAGGCCGACAAGGAAAATGACCGCGCCGACGACCGACAGCGCCAGGCTGAGCGCGACCCCGGCGCCCAGCAGGACGATTCCCAGGGCCAGGATCATGGGCGCCGTGGTGGGCCGCGGCATCTCGATCCCCTCGGGCTGGCTCGGCGATTGGTGATCTTCGGGCATCGTCGGTAGTCCTGTCAGGCTTCCGCCGGCTCACTAGTTGTCTGTCACGTGGCACGGGCTTCCAGCCCGTGAATTCACGGCCAAGATGGCCGTGCCACGGTCAACGCGCTCATCCCAGGTGCGGGGCCAAGTACACGACCGCGAAAACTACGATCCACACGCCATCGACAAAGTGCCAATACCAGGAAACCAGCTCGACGCTGGCGTGACTCTTCTCCTCCAGATGGCCGCGCAGGCTGAGCACCAGGACGATCAGCATCACCACCACGCCGACCGTCACGTGCAAAGCATGAAAGCCGACCAGCGTGTAGAACGTCGTTCCGAAAAGGTTGCGGCTGATGGTCAACCGGTGGCCGTAGATCAGCTCACGCCATTCGTGGGCCGTCCCGAGCAGGAAGACGACGCCCAGGGCGATCGTCGCCCCCCACCAGGGGACGAACTGGAAGCGGCGGCCCGTCCGCAGCGCACGGTCCGCCAGATGCACGGTAACGCTGCTGCCGAGCAGACAAGCGGTGGTGCCCAGCGCCAGGGTCAACGACAGCACGTCGATCGGCGTCGGGCCTCCCAGGCCGCCGGGTTGGCCGTCGCGGCCGAAGAAGATGACGTAGGCCACGATCAAGGTGCTGAAGAAAGCCACCTCGGAGCAGAGGAAGGCGATCATGCCCCACTGGCCGGCACTCAATTGCTTCTCCGGCACGACGAGCGGAGGCACGGGGAACCGGCCGCCGTCCCGGGCGCGAGGCGCCGAGGTAGTCGGCGACGAAATCGTCGCGGCCGAGGAGATCACGTTTCCACTCACGCCCCTGGCCCTCATTCGTATCTCCAATCCGGATCGTCGGGATGCTCCAGGTCCCAGAGCGGCCGGCGGCTGTGGACGGTCGGGATCTCCTCGAAGTTGTAGCTCGGCGGCGGCGACGTGGTGGCCCATTCCAGTGTCCAGGCCTGCCAGGGGTTGTCGCCCGCCGGTTTGCCGCGCCAGAGCGAGACCACGATGTTGTAGGCGAAGATCAGAAAGCTCGGCGCCTGAATGATGGCTCCCAGCGTCGCCATTTGGTTCCAGATCGTCCAGCCGCGGTCCATCTCGTAGGTGTAGATCCGCCGCGGCATGCCGAGCATGCCGGAAACGTGCATCGGCCCGAACGTGAGCAGGAAACCGATGATCAGCAGCCAGAATTGCCATCGCGCCAACCGCTCGGAGAGCATGCGGCCGGTCGCTTTGGGATACCAATAATGGATGCCGGCGAAGACGCCGAACAGGGTGCCGCCGATCAGCACGAAGTGGAAATGGCCGACCACGAAGTAACTGTCCGAAAGCTGAAAATCGAACGGCGCCCCGGCCAGCATGATGCCCGTCAAGCCGCCGATGAGGAACATCGAGAGAAATCCGAAAGCAAACAGCATCGGCGAGGCGAACCACAGCCGCCCGCCGTACAGCGTGGCCAGCCAGTTGAACATCTTGATGCCCGTGGGTATCGAGACCAGCAGCGTGGCCGCCGCGAAGTACAGGTCGAGCGTCTTGCTCATCCCCGCGCAGAACATGTGGTGCGCCCACACGCCCAGGGCGATCACCACGATCGCCATCGTCGCCGCCGCCATGAACTCGTAGCCGAACAGCACTTTGCGGGAGAACACGGGGACCACTTCCGAGATCATGCCGAAGACGGGCAGGATCAGAATGTAAACTTCCGGGTGCCCGAAGAACCAGAACAGGTGCTGCCACAGGTAGGCCGAGCCGCCGGTCTGCGGATCGAAAAAGTGAGCGCCCAGCTCGCGGTCCAGCACGACCATCACCAGTGAGACGGTCAGCGGCGGAATGGCGATCACGATTTGCACCGAGGTCCAGAGCACCGTCCAGGTGAAGAACGGCAGCTTGCGGAGCGTCATGCCGGGAGCTCGCATGGCCATAATGGTGGCGATGAAGTTGACCGCCGCCGTGAGCGTGCCGACGCCGCTGACGATCAGGCCCAGCGCCCACAGGTCGGCCGCCGGGCCGCGGGCGAAGGTCTTCTCGGTCAAGGGGGCGTAGGCGAACCAGCCGATGCTCGGGGCGCCGCCCGTGGCGAAACTGAAGTACACCAGCAGGCCGCCGAACAAGGTCACCCAGAAGCCCAGCGCGTTCAGCCGCGGAAACGCCATGTCCCGCGCGCCGATCTGCAGCGGCACCACGAAGTTCGCCATGCCGATCAGGATCGGCATGCTCACGAAGAAGACCATCGTGGTCCCGTGCATCGTGAACATCTGGTTGAAGGTGTCGGGCCCCAGGACCGAGCTGCGCGGCTGGAAGAGCTGAAACCGCATTAGCAGCGCTTCGGCCCCGGCAATCACCAGGAAGACCACGGCCATCAGCACGTACAGGATGCCGATCTGCTTGTGATCGACGGTGGCCAGCCACTCGTGGAGGACCTCCGGCCAGGCAGGGCGTTCGACGGCCGGTGCGCGGATGCTGGTTGCCATAACGGGCCCTTACGATCCATCGGCGGTTGCGGCCGCCCGCGGCGGCTGCCAACACTTCAGCGCAGCGTCGAAAGGTAGTCCACGATCGAGTCGAGGTCGCGGTCGCTCAGTCCGAAAGCCGGCATCAGGCAGCCGGGCTTGTCTTGGCGCGGATCGGCGATCCACCGTCGCAGTTGGTCGCCCGTGTTGGGCACCATCCCCGAGGCCAGGGTTTGCCGGCTCATCAAATGCGTCAGGTCCGGCGCGTAGGTGCCCGCGGCGCGGGTGCCGCGCACGCGGTGGCAATTCACGCACGACTGCGAGAGGAGCGTCTGCTTGCCGGCGGCGACACGGGAATCGTCCACGGCCGGCTGCTGCTGCTCCTGGAGCCAACGCTCGAAATCCTCGGGGGCATCGACCTCGACGCGGATCAGCATCCCCGCGTGCTGGCAGCCGCAGTATTCGGCGCACTGGCCCAGAAACAGGCCGGTCTGGTCCGTCTCGAACGACATGTGGTTCGTGCGGCCGGGGATCAAGTCGGTCTTGCCGCCCAGCCGCGGCACCCAAAAGCTGTGACAGACGTCGGCCGATTGCAGCGTCAGGTACACGGGCCGCCGCTGGCCGGCAACGGAGAAGTCGCTGGCGGGGACGTGCAGCTCGTTGGCGGTAATGAACCCGAGCTTCCGCCCGTCGTAGCTTTCGTAGACGTATTCCCACCACCACTGATGCCCGATCACCGTCACGCGGAGCGGCTTGGAGCCTGGCGGCGGCCGCTGGGGATCGACGTTCACTTCCCACAACGTCCGCGTGATGACCAGCGCCATGACGAAGACGATCAGGGCCGGCGCGGCGGTCCAAGCGACTTCGATGGGCGTGCTCCCATAAACCTGCGGCGGCTCGCCGGCGCCCCGCGGCGGCCCGTGCCGGAAGCGAAAGACCGCGTACAGCAGGATCCCCTCGACGATCACGAAGATGAAGCCGGCGATGGCCAGGATCAAGAGCGCGAGCGAGCGGATCGCTGCGGCGGACGGCGAAGCCGGATCGAAGATCGAGAGGCTCTGCTCGGATTCTCCGACGACCGCCAGCAGGCAAGCGAAGCTCATGGCCGTTCACCACGTTGCCGTAGAACTAGTTGCTGTAGAACTAGGCGCCGGCGTCGAAAAGACCGTTCAGGAGAAGTGACCTTCCGCGCGATCGTCCGGCGCAGGCCCAAATACATCCTGCGCCGCCGTTCCCAGCGCCGACCCAGCGACGTGAATGTAGCAGTCGCCAGCGGCGACGCAATCACCCGCGATTCTCCCAATCTCTCACGTGTCTCCCGCGCAACCGGTTTTGCTTAGTCCAACTCCTGTCCGGCTCCCGCGCAACAGATTTCGATTTTTCCATTTCTCGATTCGCTCCGCGAGATGGGCGTGGTCCGGTCACTCCGAGGCTGTGAACGAATCCGCTTCGGAAGTGATCGTTGGAGTTAGGCGGTTTTTGAGGTCGTTGGTTTTTTCAGGAGTCCGTCAGGTCATCCGATCACTCCGATAGGTTTCCCTTGGGTGAATTGAAGCGGTGGCTTGGCCGGTGAGTTTCCCTAGTCCACCAGGACTTCCCGGTGTTTCACTCAATCGACTTTTCCCGCAGCCGCGGCGCGCAGTGCGACCGTCCGCATCAGGTTGTGGGCCAAGCCGAACCACAGCAACACCGCCCGAACCTTCGCCAAGCCACGCACGCGAAATTGCTGCAAGCCACGATTGCGGGCGATGGCGTTGACGCACTCCGCCGTGGCGGCTCGTTCACGATAGATCTGCTGGCCTTCTTCCGTGCCCATCCGCTGCCGCCAGCGAACCACGCTCGGCGTGTCGCCCTTGCGAGCGGCAAAGGGGTCCTCTCCCGCTTCCCGTTGCTTCGCTGCGTCCTTCAACGGTGCGTAAACTTCCGTTCCGTTTCGCTCGGCCTCTTCGATCTCCTCGAGGTTCACGAAACCGCCGTCTACCAGCATTTTCTCGGGCCGCTGAGCATACCGTTGTTCGATTTGCTCGATCATCGGCTGCATCTGTCCGCCGTCGTTCCCGGCGTTGGTTACCTCCACGCCGACAATCACTTGCGCATCGGCGTCCGTGGCGAACTGGCCGTTGAAGGCCGGCCGAAAGCCGCCGTCGGCCATCTTCATCTTGCGGGCTTCCGGATCGGTGGTGGAAGCTCGCGCCGGAGATTTCAGCGAGTTGCGACCGCGGGCCTGTTTCTTCTCTTCAACTTCCTTCAAGTTCTCCAACGCCTGGGCGACGTGCTCGGCTCGTTCGCGGGCCGCCCGTTCGCGGGCCGCTTGTTGACGCCGGTTACCGCTCGACGGATCGGCCTCCAATTCCGCACGCAAGGCTTGGACTTGCGCTTCGGCCTCGGCCAGGCATTGTTCCAAGGTTTCGCGGCGATGAAAGGACGAGGCCCCCGCGCTGGCTCGCACGCGGATGCCGTCCTGGGCGACCTTTTTCAAGGTCACCAAGCCTTCGTGGATCAGCGTCGCCACGCTCTGGGTCAGCAGTTGATCGAGCACCTCGGCGTGGTCGATGCGAAAATCGCTCAAGGTGTGGTAGTTCATCGACACGCCGCCGCAAATCCAGCGATAGGCTACGTGTTCCTCACACAACCGATCCAACTGCCGAGCCGCCCCCACACCCTCCAGCGTGGCGTAAAGCCAAAGCGTGACGAGGATTCGCGGATCAGCCGTCGGCCGCCCCGCATGCCCTTCCACCGCACGAATCGATTCGTACAGCGGTTGGAGGTTGAGCCCTTGCGTAAATTGCCACACCACGCGAGCCCGATGGTCTTCCGGCAACAGCTCATCCAGGCAGCACTCCAGCCATTCCCTCTGCCGGCGGTTGGCGCATCGCAGTCGCGGCCGTCCCGCGCCCTGTTCCGGTTGGGGCTGCGACCCCTCAGGCCCCGGCACCTCGAACAAAGTATGCTGATCCATCTCTCCTCCTCAACGCAAATCCCTCAAACCGTGAGCCAAATGCAGCTTCTTGATTAGTAGTTGACATTAGTACACAAAAGTCACCGTCAAGTTCCGAGGATTTTTTCACAGCCTCTCCGTGACCGGAAGCGGGTCACGGAGTGAGCCACCCCGCCGGTTGCAGAGCGATGTCCGCGTGCCTACCGATTGCGCGGCGCGCTGCCACACGGCGCCGGGCGATTCGCGGCCGTGATCAGATGCTCTTGACACAAACCCGACTTCCGTG
>JBGQHD010000108.1:0-9755 GCA_041497795.1 Planctomycetia bacterium | reverse complement strand
TCGCTCTACCAACTGAGCTATCGGGGAAGACAGAAACCAAAATCTATCCAGGGGGGTGCGCAATGACAAGTGCACCCGCTGCCGGTGCGGCGGGGGCGCGCCCCACTGTGTCTTGGCGGGGCTGACGAGCCCGCGGCAAACAAGAACGGAGGGACCGAGCCCAAAGGCTCGGTCCGTGCCCGGCGTGGTGAAATGGCGCCGCTAAGGAGCCCAGCGCCGCAAGGTCGTCCCCAGCGCGCTCCCCACCGCTCGACACATCGGCACACCCTTGATTTCCGACGCGTAAACGCGGAGAAAGGACCTCTTGGCCTGACTCCCGTGGGTTCATCTCGTCCGTTCCTGACATGCCTCTGCTGCGCAAGCTCCAGCGCCCCTGGTACGCATTCCTGCAGTTCGTCTGTCGGCTTTTGGTCACGGTGCTCTTTGGCTACCGCGCGCACGGCCAGCGGCACGTGCCGGCCCGCGGGGGGGCGCTCTTGCTTTCCAGCCATCAGAGCTTTCTCGATCCCGTGCTCATCGGCGTTCCGACGCTTCGCCCGCTGAATTACTTGGCCCGCGAGACCCTGTTCCGTTTCGCGCCGCTTCGCTGGTTGATCCGGTCGATGAGCGCCCTCCCCATCGACCGTGAAGGGCTGGGCATGGCCGGGCTCAAGGAGACGCTGCGGCGGCTGAAGCGGGGCCAAATCGTGGTCATCCATCCCGAGGGCACGCGCACGCGGGACGGCCACTTGCAGCCGCTGAAGCCCGGTTTCGCGGCCCTGGCCCGCAGGGCCGGCGTGCCGCTGCTGCCGGCCGCCATCGTGGGGGCCTTCGAGTGCTGGCCGCGCACGCGGCGCTGGCCGGGCCGCGGTCAAATCCGCGTGCACTTCGGCCGCGCGATGAGGCCGGAAGAGCTGACCGCCTTCAATGATCGGGAGCTGGTCGCCGAAGTCGAGCGGCGGATCGCCGAGTGCCACCAGGCGGCGCAGACGGCCCGCGCCCGCTGCCTGGCGCTATCGGCGTGGCGACGAAGTGAGTAAGGCGGCCACTCTTGTCCGCCGCACGAGCTGCGCCGGCATCCGCGGCGGACAAGAGTGTCCGCCTTACGGCGATATCTTCGAATCCTCTTTGACCGGCGCGGCGGAGCTGGGAGCGTCGGCCCGGTGAGCAGGCGGCGGTTTGGGGAGATCGTCGAGGCGGAAGCCGATGTCTCCGACATCGTGAGCCTTCTTCGTAGCTTGGCTGTCGGACCGCAATTCATAGTCGCTCGGCACGTGCTCTTGCCACGTACTAGAGCGGTTTGGCCGCACCCAACCTAGCGGCTTGCCATGATCGTGGGCCGCCGGCGACTCCCCGCTGTTCCAGTGGAGCCGCCATTGCGACTCGTCCATCGATTCCTGTCCGACCTCGCCGGTGATCCTCCAGCGCGTCGGAAATGCTTCGTACAGGTTGCTTCCCCCCTGCCACGTGAAGCGGTTCTTCAGATTGGCCACCGTGTCACTGCCCTGTTGTTGGATGAACGGCGCCTCGCCCGCACCGACGAGAATGCAGTTCTGGCAACTAACGCTCGTCTCCTGCACGGCCGAGCCGGCGAGGGAGCAAAGCCCCTTGTTCAGCCTGGCGGTGATGTGGCTCAACTCGATCAAGGAGTTGCTGCCTCGCGGCGGCATGGAGGCTTCCGACACGAACAAGGGATCGCTCAAGACGGCCAAGCCATTGCCCCACCGGACCCTGACGGGGACCTTGGCATGCACGAATTCGCCGCCGCCCCGCGCCACGCAATCGTTCAATTGGATCGAGGGAACGGATGACTCGCCGCCGGGCATCTCCATCGCCATCATCATCGCCCCGGACGGATTGTCCCCCTCGGCCTGGAAGAAGCAGACCTTGTCCGGGAACTCGCTGTACCCAATGGAAGTCAAGGTACAGCGCTGCAACTCGATCGAGGACCGTACGAGCGACACCAACGCCCAGCGGCCCTCGCGAGAACTCGACGGCGAAGTCAGCTCCAACGCGACGTTGATTAACTTGAGCTGGGTATCGCGGAGACTAATCATCTGTTGCGTTTCACTCGACGTCTCGGGAGCGAAGACCATGACGGGCTGATGCCCCTCCGCGGCCCGAATCGTAACGACGTTGCCGAGCTTGGGCAGCTTGAAGGGCTGTTCCGGAGAGCGGCCGGTGTATCGCAGCTCGATGGTGCCGCCTCCCTTGATCTTCTCCACCGCCGCCTTGAGCGTGGCGAATTCATACGGCCGGCTGCCATCCGCCGCGGGGTCCACGACGAGCACATTGGGGGCGGGGGCCACGGGCGAGGGAAGGGCGGACAGTTTCGCCGCCTCACTAGCCGCCAAATGCGTGGAGCTGGGGCTGACCTGATCGGGCGTCAATTCGGCGCCGCCCCGGACCTTCAGACCCGACCCTCCGCCCAGGGCCAGCCAAGTTCCCGAAGGATCTCGCGGGGACCGATCCTCGACGGGGGGCGCCGTCAGCGGCTCGATGACTTCTTGGGCGCCGGACACGGCCGGCGACGGCTGCTTGCCGCCACCGTTGTCTTTGGGTGGGTCCGCTGGGTTCTCGCTCGCCCGGACATTGCCGGCGTCCGCTCCGTTCCGCACCGGAGGCGCAAACGCCTCGAACGCGCCGAAGCGGCTGACCCAGATGCGATCGAGCACCACCACCGTCACCAGCAGCGCCGCTGCGGGCACCAGCCAAGGAACCAGGCGATCGGCCACCTGACGCCACCGCGGAACCACCGGCATTAAGAGCGTGATGCCCGCGGAGGGGAAGTCGATACCCAGTTGCGCGCACAACAGCGAGAGATCGACGATCAAACTCCGGGCGTCCTGGTAGCGACGCCGCGGGTCCTTGGCCAGCATCTTGCGGACGATCCGCGAAAGCCCTTCCGGCACAGTGGGATTGAGCCGCATCAGGTCGGGCGGCTCGTCTCCTTGGTGCTGGAGCAACTTCTGCATGGCGTTGCCGCTGGGGAACGGCGGCTGGCCCGTCAACAAGTAGTGCAGCGTGCAGCCCAGCGAGTAGATGTCGCTGCGCACGTCGGCGTTGCGGGGATCGCGGGCTTGCTCCGGCGAGATGTAATCGAAGGTGCCCAGTGTCACGCCGCTGGCGGTCAGGTCTTCGTCCGAGCCGGGCTCCTGCAACCGCGACAGGCCCATGTCCACCAGCTTGGTGCGGCCTTCGTGCGTCACGAGCACGTTCGATGGCTTGATGTCCCGGTGAACGATGTTCCGCGACGACGCATGATCCAACGCCTGGGCTAACTGCAGCGCGTAGCCCAGCACCTGATCCACGGCTAGCGAGCCTTGCGACGCAACCAGGTCGCGGAGGTTCACGCCGTCGATGTACTCCAACACGATGTAGTTCAGGCCGCGGGCCTCGCCCACGTAGTAGACGCGGGCGATGTTCTCGTGATCCAGCCGCGCGGCGCTTTGGGCCTCGTTGCGGAAGCGGCGGATTGTCTCCTCGTCGGCCGCGCGATTCGTCGAGAGGATCTTGACGGCCACGATGCGATCCAGCGCCGTATCGTGCGCGCGAAACACCAGGCCCATGCCCCCGCCGCCGATCAATTCCAAGATTTCGAAGTGATCGAGCTTCTGGCCGACCAGGCTCGCCGAATCGGGCTGGATCGCCGCGGCCGCCGCCGAATAGGGGGGCGATTGCGAGACAAACGTCGCGTCGCCGGGGCGGGAAGAACCGCTGCTGGGAGTGCTGCCCGTGCGGGGCGCCCCGTTGAGTGGTTTCGATCCGTCACTTGAGCCAGGGTTAGCGGGACAAGCGACATCCCCGAGATCGGCGGCATCTATCTCCGCAGTCTTCCCGACCTCTTGCTTCCCGGCCTCTTGCCCGGCTTCGCTTGACGCCGCAGCCTGCCCATCGCCGCCCGCGTGCCCGTTGAGTGGTGGCGCGGTCGGGGGAATCTCCGCCTCCGCGCGCGGCAAACCGTCGGCGCACGGCACCAGCTTCGGCGAATTCTCTTCGGCGCTCGTCATATAGCCGCCAGTCGTCGCCAACCCTCAGCCGCCTCCTGCCAGGGTGGTGATCTGGAACAACGCCTTGTACGGGACGACACGTCCCACGCGACTTGAAGGCTGAGAGAACTCTGCTCGCTCGCTCAGACCCCGCCAGTCTAGTTTGCAACCTGGCCGGTCGTCAATGTTTTTTGACGCTCGGGCGGCGAAAGTTACGCCACAGAATCCGCGTTTTGGGGGTTAGCGCCGGGTCGCCATGCGAAGCGCGCGGTGTTCGCGGAGCGCTGCGAGCGTGTCGCTCAGGTCGCGCGGCAACGGCGCCGTGAAGTCCATGGGCACGCCAGAACGGGGATGCGCCAGCCGCAGCCGCTGCGCGTGAAGCGCTTGTCGATCGAGCAAGACGCGATCCGGCTGCACGGCTTGCCGCGTGACTTCGCTGAGCGTGAGCTGGGCCTGTCCGCCGTACAAACGGTCGCAGAGCACCGGGCAGCCGATGCTGGCCAGGTGAACCCGAATCTGATGTGTGCGGCCGGTCTTCGGGCGGCAGCGGATCGCCGCGAAGCCGTCGAACCGCTCGACGACCTCATAGAACGTGCGCGCCGGACGGCTGGTCGGATCGTCTCGCCCGGCGGCCATCTTTTCGCGCTGATGGGGATGATGGCCGATGGCCAGGTCCACTTGGTCGCGGTCGCGGTCCGGCTGGCCGCGGACGAGCGTGAAGTACTCCTTCTCCGCCGCCCGCGACTCGAACTGCCGGGCGAGGTGAAAATGAGCCTGGTCCGTTTTGGCCACGACGATCACGCCGCTGGTGTCGCGGTCGAGCCGATGGACGATGCCCGGCCGCGTCGGCCCGCCCACGGCGCTCAGTTGCTGGAAATGGTGCCGCAAGGCGGCGGCCAGGGTGCCCCGCCAATGCCCCTTCGAGGGATGCACCACCATGCCCGGCGGCTTGTTGATGGCCGCCAGCCAGTCGTCCTCGAAGAGAATCTCCAGCGCGATCTCTTCGGGCTCCGGCCCTTCCCGAGGCGGCTCGGCCCAGACGACCTCGACCCGCTCACCGGGCCGCGGGCGGTGGCTGGCCTTGCACTCACGGCCGCCGACGCGGACGCCGCCGGCATCGATCAGCCGCTTGAGGTGCGCCCGGCTGAACTGGGCAAACCGCCGCGAGAGCGCGACGTCTACACGCTGGCCGGCCTCGTCGGCGGCAACGACGAACTCGTCGCGAGACCCTGGTTGCTGACCGCTGCTCACGAGGTCACCCATGGACACTAACCCGACGCGCAAGCGAGGGAGGCGTGCGCACGACGGAGTTTCATGGCGACCCTCCCTCGCTCGCGCGTCGGGATAGTGTCACTCGGTTGCCGCCGGAAGCCTATTCGTACTGCAAACAGGTCGAAGGCGACAAGCGGGCGGCGCGCTCGGCAGGCAGCCAGGCCACGGCGACGACGATGATATAGGCGGCCGCGAAGGCCAGGGCCAGCATCGACGGGTGAACGGAAAAGGGAATCGGATGCCCTGTGATCGGCAGCGTGCCGCGGTTGATCAGGAAGGCCACGCCGACGCCGGCCAGGACGCCGGGCAGCAAGGCGACGGCCCCCATCACCACGGCCTGCGAGAAGACCATCTTGCGGACCTGTTGCCGGGTCATGGCCACCACGCGGAGCATGCCCAATTCGCGGGTCTGCTCCAGCACGTTCATGGTCAGCGTATTGGCCAGGCCCAACGAGGCCACCACGAACCCCAGCACCAGCAGTCCCCACAGGCCGCCGACGACGCCGTTCATCATGCCGTCGATCATTTCGGTGATATCGGCCACGGAATGCAGCGATGCGCCGTACTTCTGGCACACCTCCCTCAGGGCCGCGTCCACTTCGTCGCGTTTGTCGGGCCAGGCGCGGAGGATGAACTCTTGCACGCCTTCGGAGCTGAGCAGCTTCTCGGCCGTCCGGCGGTGCATGTAGATGACGACGCCGGCATATCGGTAGTCGTTCGTGACGGCGGCGATGCGGACCGGCTGCTCGCCGAGCTTGCTCGTGTTGAGGGTGATGTCATCGCCCGTGCTCAAGCCGGCGCGCTGGGCCAGCACCGAGCCGATGACCACCTCGCCGGCCTCGAGTCGCTCTTTGAGGGTGGCGGAATCGGCCTCGTGCGTCTCGAAGTTCACGTAATCTTCGGAAGGAAAGTCGCGCACGATGACCGTGGGCGACTGGCCGTGCGCGGTGATGTTGACCACGCTCAGCGTATCGATGCCGGTGATGTCCGGGATGCTCTTGATTTCCGCCGCCATCGTCTCCGGCAGGTTGGTTGCGGCGGTCGTGTCTGTCCCGGGCGCCTCGCCGACCCAGATAAAGAAGTCTCCCACCACCGTCTTGCGATACCAGTTCTTGACGGTGTAGACGTTGTCCAGGATCGTGTTCGCCAGCCCGACGCCGGTGCTGACCGCGATGAACAGCACGCCGATCGTCAGCGTCGAGCGGCCGGGGTTCCGCAGCAACTGCCGCTGGGCCAAGAGCGTCTCCACCCGCAGAAAGCCGGGGGCCAACGACGCGATGAGCCGCGTGGCGGGCTGCAAGATGAGCGGCAGCAGGAATACGACCGCGATCAGAATCGCCAGGGTCCCGAACAAGGCCACGAACATGGGCAACCGCCCCGCGCGGCAGAGCCAGATGACCCCCAGGCCGGCGACCAGCAGCGACAGGGCCACGGTGGTGGTCCATCGCTGGCGGGTCTCGGCGGGGTCGCGCGAGCCGCCTTGAATTCCTTCGCGCGGTGTGATCCGCAGCGTCTTCAAGACGGGGAACAGGGCGCCGAGCACGGCGACGCCCAAGCCAACGCCCGCCGCCAGCGCGAACGGCACCCACGTCAAGTGGGTCTCCGGCAGCGACGTCTTGAAGAGCCGCTCCATGCCCTGGATGAGCAGCCTGGCGAACAGCATGCCGACCAGCGTGCCGGCGACGGCGCCGCCCAGGCCCATCAAGAGGGCCTCTCGGGCGATCAGCCAGGCGATCTGCCAGCGCGAGGCGCCGACGGCCCGCAGAATGGCCAATTGCTTGGTGCGCTCCCCGACGCTCATCAGGAACGTATTGAGGATCACGAACACGGCCACCAGCAGGGAGAACGCCAGCGCCATGTTGGTGCCCTGGTGGACCGCCAGCCCCGTCTCATCCGAGATCTGGTTGCGGGTCGGCGGCCGCCGCACGGTCAATCCCGGCACTAAGCGCGCGCGAATGGCCGTTTGCACGGTGGCTTCCTCGGCGTGCTCATCCAGCACCAGAAGAATGCGCGACACTTCGCCGGCAGTCCCGAACCGCTGCTGGGCCTGCTCGAGCGGCAACAAGATGACCGACAGGTTGCTGATGGCGGTGGCACCCTTCGGCTTGAAGAGGCCGACCACCGGCTCGGTTTGCTTGCGCAGCCCGCTGCCGGCCAGCGGGGTGACTTCGTCGCCGACCTTCACCCCTAGTTGCTCGGCCAGATGGGCGGTCAAAAGCACGCCGCGGTCGCTCGTGAGCGCGGTTCCCTCAATGATCTCGTAGTCGTTGACCTTCTCATGCCGCTGGAGGTCGATGCCGATCACCTGCACGTCGATGCCTGTCGCGCCGGGTTTCTGGGGATAGACCGACGCCTTGCCTTCCAAGACGGGGACCGCCGCGGCCAGGCCCGGCGTGCCGTCGAGCTTTTCGACCAGGGATTGATCGACGCGGCCGCCGTCTTCCGCCGTGACCTCCAGCGAGGCCTTGCCGGTCACCGTCTCGAACATGGCCTGGTGGGCGCTGTGCGTCGTCTGATTGGCGATCGACACGGCCACGATCGCGCCCACGCCGATCACGATGCTCAACAGGGTCAGCCCCGCGCGCAGAGGCCGAAGCATCACCTCACGCAGCGTGAAGCGAAACAGAACCATCCGGCGATCCTCCTAATCGAACATTACTCCGTGATCCGATCCGCCCTGGGTCGCGGGTCAGATGACGAGTCGGCCAGGTTGTTGGGTACAGAATGGCGTAGCCGAAGTCGCCAGACTTCGGGCGGTCGAACTCCGGCAAGTAGCGAAGCCGCCAAACTTCGGGGGCTGAACTCTGGCGAGTTCAGCTACGACCGCCGGCGGGCCTACTTCGGCTCGCGGGCATAGGTCCGCTGCCCCTGCCCCTGCCCCTTGGCGTTGGCCTTGGCCGGCGACAAACCATTGCTGGGGGAATGGGCCGGGAAGAACGGGCGACCCACAGCGTCCTTGCTGGTGGACACGTCGATTCTGCCGTCGCGGAGTCGGATGATCCGGTCGGCCGTGGCGGCCACGTCGTCGTCGTGCGTTACCAACACCACCGTTTGGCCGCGCTCATCGACCAGCTCGCGGAGCATGGCGATCACACGATCGCCCGCCGCGCTGTCGAGATTGCCGGTCGGCTCGTCGGCCAGAACCAGGGCCGGCTCGATGACCAACGCCCGGGCGATGGCCACCCGCTGCTGCTCGCCACCCGAGAGCATCCGCGGCAGATGGCTTTCGCGGTGCGACATGCCGACAAGCTGCAGGGCGGCATGGGCCCGCTCGCGGGCCGTCTTGCCCGGCACGCCGTCCAACTCCAGCGGCAGGGCCACGTTCTCCAGGGCCGTCAGCGTGGGCAGCAGATTGAAGGCTTGGAAAACAAAGCCGATTCGTCGCCGCCGCATCAGAGTCCGCTCGTCGTCGCCCAGGCCGGCGAGGTCCCTATCTTCCAGGAGGACTTTCCCGGTCGTGGGAGACTCGATGGCTCCCAGAATGCACAACAGCGTGCTCTTGCCGGAGCCGGACGGCCCCATGATGGCGACCATCTCCCCTTGGGCGACACTCAGGTCGATGCCCCGCAGGGCCTCCACCTGCGTTTCGCCAGCCCCGTAGGTCTTCCGGACATCCTGAGTTGCGAGAACGACGGCTGTCATATTGGCTTCGAACTCCTTATGCAAGCGAGCCCCGTTGAGCCAGCAAACCAAAATGCTCGCCGAGAGGTGCTGGCCGGGATACCCGATCGGGGGGTACCACTCCCCGGGCTAATCCCTGCGGGGAAGGATGATTGTAACCACCAAAGTAGGGCTTGGAAAGTTGCTGGAGATAAATATGAATGGAGAAAAGGGTTAAGACGGCGATGACGACTGGACGCTGGCCCGGCACCCTAACACCGCATCTGGCGCGCCGCACAACGCGATTCTTCCAGCCGCTAGCTTTTCCCTCTTCGGCAGACTTTCCCTGGGCTGTCATCGACTCTGCCGACGGCCAGGCGACAGCAATTGAAGCGTGTCAGCGTGCGGAGTCTGAAAAGTCTGGGCAGCCGTTGGGGAATAATTCAAGCCTGTCGAAAGAACCGCCCGCGCGGCTTCCGATACGTCTGACGAACCGACTCGCTGTTCCGTCGGATGTACCGAAGATACCGAAGATCTCGAATTTCCGGACGACCGCTGCATGACCTCGACCGCATTGGACCACGGCGATGGCAAAGTTGGCACGCTGCCCACTTCGCCAGCGACTTCCGAAGCAGTTTCCCAGGCCAACGCTGGTACGGGAGCGCTACGGCTGATGTTCATTCACACGTTCATGCCGGTCGGCGGAGCGGAGACACTATTAGTCAATCTGATACGCCGACTCGATCGCGGGCGTTTCTGGCCGGAGATATGCTGCCTAAAGTCCCCAGGGCCACTGGGCGACGTGATGGCCCGAGAAGTCCCCCTGTTTTCCTATCTTTTGGCCAGCAAGTACGACCTGCGCGTGCTGCCCCGGCTGACGCGGCTATTGGTCAAGCGGCGGATCGATGCCGTGGT
>JBGQHD010000107.1:0-9805 GCA_041497795.1 Planctomycetia bacterium | reverse complement strand
TCCGTCTCCAGCTTCAGGCCGCTGTCGTCGGATAGCTCGATGAGGTACTTGCCCGAGGGGAGCGGCTGGCTGCCGATTTTCAGCTCGTAGGTGCGCTTGCCGGCCACGTCGTGAATCTTCACGCCGCCATTCTTGATGGCCACTTCCACGTCGGCGTCGCCGCTGGTCTCGATCACCAGGTCGCCTTTGTCAGTCGAGACGCGGATGACCTGCACACCGCCGAGCACGGCGGAGAGGGTGATGGCGGCGATGGTGGCGATCATGATGATCCTTTTGCGGCGGAGTTTGGTGCGGGGAGATGGGGCGACGGTATACGGCCCGATCACGAGCGGCAGCGCGGCGAACCCCAAGCCGGAGTCGGTCGCTTCGGCCTGGCGTGGAAGCGTGTCATCGGCGTGCGGCAGGCCCGCGTGGGGCACGTTTTCAACGTGCCCGGCAGGCAGAAGGGCAGGCTCCGTGGCGGTCGTTATCGCGCGGGCCGCGGAAGCGTCACGTGGACGCGTCTCTCCGAGACGCGAACCCGAGTCTCGGAGAGACTCGGCCACGTGCTGGTTCGAGTCTCGGAGAGACTCGTCCACGTGCACGCACGCCCGCAGCGCCGCGATCACCTCGCCCATCGACTGGTAGCGGTCCTCGGGCCGCTTGGCGACCATCCGCTGAAAGACGGCGTCGAGCGCCTCGGGCACCTCGGCTCGGCGGTCGCGCAGCGAGGGAACCGGCAGCTCGCGGTGGGCCAGCAGCTTCTTCATCACCGTGTCGGCCACGTACGGCGGCTCGCCGGTCAGCAGCCGATACAGCGTGCAGCCCAGCGAATAGATGTCGGCCCGGTGGTCGGCCGTGCGCGTGTCCATGGCCTGCTCGGGCGACATGTAGTCGACCGTGCCCATCATCTGCCCGGTATTGGTGAGCTGCGGACCGGCGGTCGGCTCAAAGGCACCTGGTTGGGCCGCGCCCGGCGTGTCGCTGAAGCGGGCCAGGCCCATGTCGAGGATCTTGACCTGGCCGTCCTTGCCGAGCAGCAGGTTGGCCGGCTTGATGTCGCGGTGCACCACGCCCATCGCGTGGGCGAACTGGAGCCCCTTGGCGGCCTGGAGGATGCACTCCACGGCCTGGGCGACCGGCAGCGGACCGGATTCCGTCAAGACGCTGGAGAGGTCGCGGCCATCCACGAACTCCATCACCAGGTAGTGCATGCCCTGGTGCTCGCCGGCGTCGTAAGCCGTGACGATATTGGGGTGGTTCAGCTTGGCCGCTGCTTCGACCTCGCGATAGAAGCGGTCGATGGCGGCCTTGTTCTTCATCACCGCGGCCGGCAACACCTTGATCGCCACCAGCCGCTTCATCCGCCGGTGCTGGGCCTTGAGCACGACGCCCATCCCGCCGGCGCCGATGCGGTCGAGCACGGTGTACTCGCCGAAGACCAGCGTGCCCGGTTTGCCCTGGTAGATGACCTGGGCCTGGTAGCGGGTCAGCTTGCCGTCGCGGATGAGCGACTTGGCCAGCTCCTGAGCGTCCTTGGGCCGCTTGTCGGGCGGCGGGCCGTCGGTGTACGACGACACCTCGCTGGCCGACACGAGGCCGCTTTGCGAAAGGCACTCGACGAATTGTGCGAGCGATACGGCCACGACGCGAGCATCCGGAGGCACAGAGGTGCAGTCTTCGGATTATAGCGACGGCCTTTGCGTCAGGGACAGAGGCACGCGAAGTGGTGTCCTGATTTGACGCGAAAAAAGCTCGGCAAAGCAAAGAAGCCCGGCAAAGAAGCCCGGCTTCTTGGAGAAGCCGGGCTTCTGACTTATTACTTGGCCGCGGTCTTCGCGCCGGTTTTCGCCGGCTCCTTCGCCGGGCTCTTGTCCACGACGTAGCCGATGGTGAGCCAGCCGGGGCTGACGGCCAGGTAATCGGGCTTCAGTTCCCCCAGCGACTTCCAGCGCCCGCTGAGCGTTTGTGGCTCGGGCCGCGTTTCGGCCTCGAACAGGCTGGCGAAGTCGTCTTCCAACTGGCCCCGCAGGCTCGACTGGGCGGCCGAGAGCTGTGTTCCCGAGCCGGTGAGGGCCTGTTCTTCGTCGCGGTTCAGCCAGCCGTCGCCGTCCTTGTCGAACTTGGCGACCAGGTCCGGCGGCAGGACTTGCAGGTTGCCCTGGCGCACGTACTTCGGGCCCTTGTCGTCTTTCATCACGTTATAGGAGGCGGTGACGTTCATGGGGATTTCTTGGGCACGCGACTTTCCGCTCTTGAAGCTGGTGCCGTGCAGCGAGACGATGAGGCTGCCCTGGCCAAGCTGCACGGAGATCGGCGACTGAGCTGCGAACGTGATCGTCCACGGCGGGTTCTGGTTCGTTCGCTGCAGCCGCTTGGGTTCGCGACCCAAGACGTCGGTCAGCTCCTTGCGGAATTCCTCCTCGGCCACCGTGCGGCCGCCGTACATGGCCCAGGCCGTGTTGTTCATCCAGCTTTGGTGCATGCGGCGGCTGAGGTCCTTCTTCTCCGGCGGGGCAGGCGGCTCGTCGGTCGCGGCCAACAGTGTGCCCATCGCTTGCACGCCGCTGACCCGCACAGCGTCGCTCGTGCTGCTGAAGTGCAGCGCGCCCGGAAAGGCGTCGTACTTGGTCAGCGGATTGACGAACCGCCGGTAGAAGTCGTCGTTGGCCTCTTCGAGCTGCTTGAGCGTGTCGCGGTCCATGCGCTCGCGGATGTTGTCTTCGGCCCGGCGCGAGGTGCGGTCGTTGTTCTCCGGCCGCGACGATTCCACCCGATCGCGGGCCTGGGACGCGTAGGCACTGTTGATCCCCTCGGTATACGACTGCGTGTCGGCGGCGGCCGTGGTGGGGTAGTCGTGGAATCCATGCCGATCGAGGGAGATCTGTTTGATCGCGTGAATCGTGGTCGTGGCGCGGCTGTAAACGGTGGCTTGCGAGGCGTACGCCGTGGTGCGCGAACCCGCGGTACCCTCAAACTCGTTGTAAATCAGCGCGACGCGGTCGAACGGAATGAGCTTCGCAGCCGTTTGCCCGGTGGTGCGGGAGTTGCCGACCACCTGCGCGCTATTGCGGTTCTCGTTGATGGAATCGGTGTCGTCGATCTTCTCTTCGAATCCGTACTTGGCCACCGCCGGCGAGATTTCCACATAGAGGTTCGGCTTCCAGTAGGCCTGACGGGCGACTTTCACGATCTCCCGTGCCTGGCCCCAATCTTCGAGCCACCGCAGCGCCTGGGCCGGCTTTTCCAGGTCGCTCGGCTTTTGGCTGGCGCGATAGGCAGCCAAGCCGTCGGCCAACTGATCGAGCTGCTTCTGGCACGTGGCCTCGGCCTGCGGATCCTGGGCGACACGCACTTTCGACAGGTAATCGGCCAAGGGGTCGCGCACGGCGGTGAATTGCCGCATCTCCAAGCCGCGGTAGTCGCGGGTGAACCGCCGCAGCACTTCCGCCAGCACCTCTGGGTCGGGCTGCGGCTTCTTGAGCTGCGCTTGGAGGTCATCCAAATGCAGGTTGCTCCGCCACCCCGACGACGGGCCGACGAACGCCTCCAGCTCGTCCAGGTTGCGTTGGGTGGCCGACTTCGCGCGGGCGAGCTCTGCCTCCTTGGCCGGACGGAAATCGGCCTTGGCATCGCGCGCCGCCTGGGGAAGCTCTTCCACCGTCGGTGTCGCCAGCTCAGTCTGCCAGGCCTGCAGGGCGTCGCGGACCGCCACAAATGGCGTCAGCGAAAACGCCGAGGCGCTGCCCGAGTATTTCGCCACGATCGTCTTGAGCACCTGGCGATCAGCCTTGCGGCCGTGCTTAAGCTGCTCGGCAAGCTGATCGGACATCAAGTACGACGTCCAATTGCGGGCGTTCTCGTCGCTGCCGAGAAACTGAATCAGCGCTTCCTGTGCCTGTCGGACCCCTTTCACGGCCGCTGTTTCCTGCAAAGCCGTATCCGACGAAGTCTTGCCCTGCGACGCTTTTTTCGACGAAGCCTTGTCCTGCGAACGAGCCGGACAGGCCAAACAGGCAAGTCCCAGCGTCGCGGCAACGGCGGCGACAAACAAACGTTGTGACATGAGGTGGACGCTCCGAGGCGATGTGTTCTTTTTACAGCGGAACCCCCCAGCGTACACAAATCGTGGACGATTACCACCCCCTAGCGCTGTCGGCGGCAAGATATCCTGTTTTCTCTAATTTACCTGATTTACACGACTTGCCCTGACTATTAGATTGCTCGTCTCTCCGAAGAAAGTCGGCCTGACAGGCGCGCCGTGGGCCCAGGGAAGGGGCAGACATTACCCTTCCTCCAGGGGGCAATCTCATGTGGTCGCTGTCCGTTCGTGCCGTGTTGGCGGGGTGTCTTGCGGTCAGTCCGGGAGCGTCCATGTTGGCCGCTTCCCAAGGCACGGCGGTGAACCGTGCCCCTTCCGGGGAACGCTCCGATGCGGCCAGGGCGGAGGCACGAGTTGCCTATGAGGAACTGATCGACTGGTTGGCCGGATCGCCGCATCTTCAAGGATGGCGCGACTACCTCGCCAGCCGCGAACTCGAGCAGCAACTCCGCAGAGCGGACGCTGCCGACCCGGCCGTTGTGTCCCGAGTCCTTTCACAGTACTCCAGCGGCGCGGCTGGCTTGGATCACCGTCAATTCGTGGCGGTGCGCCTGGCGCTGCGGAGCTGGCTGGCAGCTCTTTCGCCGCAGCCAGACGCTCCCCCCCGCGAGACTGCTTCGGCGGCGAACCCCTCTGCGGTCCACCGGAATGCTCCCTTGAGTGTGCTTCTGGCGTCAGCCCACGGCACACGGCCCGGATTGACCGAGTCGCCATTCCCGACGCCCGATGGCCCACCCGCCCAGCAACAGGCATCCTGGCCGTTCGACCGGATGCTGCGCGAGACGTCGGCCTGCGCCATGGTGCGGCGACGCTTCTTGGCCGGGATCGGTAGCCCGCTGGTCGTGAGCCCCATGCTGGTCCGCGTGCCACGGGCTTCCGTGGCCGCCAGGCCGACCGGGCAGAACGTCGCCAGCGGCATCCCCTGGCACGACCATTACGTCGCCGCGTGCCGCGAAGCCCGACGGCGGCAGGCGCTGCTCTTCATCGCGTTCTACGATCCCGACCGGCCGGACCTCGAGGCGGCGGGCAACGAGGAGCTTGTTCGCCTGACCGCGGGCACCCGAGGATATCGCTACGTGTGGGCCCGCTTCCCGCTCGACTATCGGACCTTCGACGACAGCGGCGAAATCTGCCTCTTGCACCATCCGGCATTCGCGGACCTGCGCGGCCGCCCGGGGATTGCCATGATTGACTATGAGAACCCCGCGGCGAAGCATTACCGGCACGTGGTCAGCCTGTTTCCGCTGCGCAGCGGCCGGCCGTATAGCTTCAGAGAGCTGGCGGCCATGCTGGACTTGCCACCCGGCACGCTGACCCAGCGCACGCTGATCTACGCGGTGCGCACACACCCCGACGCGCCCCGCAGCGCCGGCGGCCTGCCGCACCACGAGATGCTGTCGGAATCCCAATCGCACTCCACTTATCAGGCCAGCATCACCGTGCAAGGCCATCACGATTGGGAGAGCCGCTTCCAGCGGATCAACGCCAACCTGGGCGACCTCCTCTCGCGCGAGGTGGTGGCCGAAAGCTGGCCGGGCGAATCGCTGCTGGATGCCGCGATCGAGTGCGTCCACTGTTGGCGCCAGTCGGAGGGGCATTGGGACGCCGTCGGCTCGCCCCACGCCGAATACGGCTATGACATGCAACTCGGCAGCAACGGCGTCTGGTACGCCACGGGGCTGTTCGGGGATTGAGGACCAACCGAGCACCGGAAGGAGGTTCGCGTCACACGAACACTAACCCGACGCGCAAGCGAGGGAGCGGCACGACGGACCCCGAGTCGCGCGACTGGTCTCCCTCGCTTGCGCGTCGGGTTAGTGTCGCCGAGCCTGTAAGTTGTTGTCACCGGCGCCGTACAGTTTGTACCATAGCATCTGCCGCCGGCTCTCCGTCCCGCCCTTCAACACGGTTTCCGCCATGACCATCACCCGCCGCGAATTCGTGCAAGGCGCTGCCACAGGCGCGACGTTGGCCGCACTGGGCGCGTCGCTATCGGAGGCTTCGGCCGATGAAAAAGACCCCCAGGCCGCCGCGGAGAAGCGGTCGGCCAGTGACACGCTCGTGGTCGGCGTGATGGGCGTCAACGGCCGCGGCAACGCCTTGGCCCGCGGCTTCGCGGCCCGCAAGGACGTGGCCGTAGCCTACATCTGCGACGTAGACGAGCGGGCCATCGACAAGACCGTCAAGAACGTGTCGGAAACGGGCGGCAAGAGGCCGGAGGGGGTCAAGGACTTCCGCAAGATTCTCGACGACGCGGCGGTCGATGCCCTGGTGATCGCGGCCCCCGATCACTGGCACGGCCCGGCGACAATCCTGGCTTGCACCGCCGGCAAGCACGTCTATGTGGAAAAGCCCGCCTGTCATAACCCGCGCGAGGGCGAGCTGATGGTCGCTGCCGCCCGGAAAAACAGGCGGGTCGTGCAGCTTGGCACGCAGCGGCGAAGCTGGCCGAAGCTGATCGAGGCGGTCGAGGCCCTGCGCTCCGGCGTGATCGGCCGCGTGTATTACGTGCGGAGCTGGTACGCCAGCCCGCGGGACACGATCGGCCGCGGCAAAACGGTGCCGGTGCCGAGCTATCTGGACTTCGATCTCTGGCAAGGCCCCGCCCCGCGCAAGGACTACCGCAGCAACCTCATCCATTACAACTGGCACTGGTTCTGGCACTGGGGCACCGGCGAGTTGGGCAACAACGGCGTCCACGGCCTGGACCTGTGCCGCTGGGGCCTGGGCGTCGATTACCCCATCCGCGTCAGCTCCTCGGGCGGGCGCTATCACTTCAGCGACGACCAGGAGACGCCCGACACCCACGTGGTCAGCTTCGACTTCGAGGGGGGCAAGACGATCTGCTGGGAAGGGCTAAGCTGCAACCGCCACGGCATGGGCGTGGGCAATGCCAAGGGCCTGCTCCAGGACAAGGATTTCGGCATCACCTTCCACGGCGATGCCGGCACGCTGGCCATCAGCGACCAGATTAAGGGCTACCTCGCCTACGACAAGGACGACAAGTTGACCAAGACCGTCACCGGCACCGCGAGCGACGCCGACCACTTCGCCGACTTCATCGCCTGCATCCGCAGCGGCGGCCGGCCGCGGGCCGACATCGAAGAGGGCGTGAAGAGCACCCTCTTATGCCACCTGGGCAACATCGCCCACCGCGCGGGGCGGTCGGTCAAGCTGGACCCGAAGACGCATCAGATCGTCGGCGACAACGAAGCCGCGGCCCTGTGGGGCCGCGAGTATGAGAAAGGGTGGGAGCCGAAGGTGTGACTGGGTTCGCATAGCCGCCTTGGCTATCAGCGCGTCCTCTTAGGTTCGATGTTGGACGTTCGATGTTGGACGTTGGACGTTCGGCCCTCTGGAACTGTACCTATTCCGCGCCGAACATCGAACGTCCAACGTCCAACGTCGAACAACGGGATGACTGCGGTCTCAGTCCAGCCAGCCCGCCAGCCCGTCGTCCCAGGCGCTCCCATCCCAGGCGTTCTCCAGCTCCACCAGCATGTTGGCCGCTAGCATCGCATTCTCCGGGCCGCCGATGCGCTCGATGAACTGGCGCACCGCTTGCGCTTCGTCGCTGGCCAGCTCGGTGTCGTCGAGAACGGCCGCCTTGAGCAGTTCCGCCGGCCAGTGCTCGACTTGCAACGCTGGATTCATGAGGCCATCCGAGGGGGGTTAAGGTAGAGGGGTCGGTCTACCTTTGGAACGAATCGGACGGCGGGCCGCGACGAGTTCACTTCCACTCCGGGCAGTGCGGTGAAGCCGCGCCGCCAGCGTTCCCCTCGCATCGATTGTGGAAGATTTCACGCCGCTGCCACGACGGTGCGCGCAGCGTGCTGGACAGCATGACCTCTGGAGTGCGGCGACCCGTCGCCGCTTTAGGATTTTGACATGACCGCGATGCAAAGCAGTGCTCGTTGCCAGCCCAAAAATCCCAAAGCGGCGACGAGTCGCCGCACTCCTGGGGAGCTCCCTCACTTCCGGAAGTGCTTGTCGGCGAAGTCCAGGTACTGCTGCCAGTCGTAGTCCGTCACATCGTGCTTGCCCGCGCGGATGTGGTAGCCCATCGTGCGCTGCACCGGCTTGTCGATGGCTGGCATGTCGGCGCCGCCGAGAGCGTCCGTGCCGAGCAAGCGATAGACCGCTTCGGCATGGTGCAGCGAAAGGTACTCGCCGCGGGGATCGGCCCACAGGTCTTCCTGGGCGCTAGCGACGTAAACGGGCCGGGGCGCGACCAGGGCAATCAGCATGTGCTGGTCCACCGGCAGTTCGGCTTCCTTGTCGTTGTATTTCTTGAAGTTGCCGCAGAACCAATGGGGAAAACCCTTGTTGATTCGCTCGACGGTCTCGCCGAAGATCCGCTTGCTGAGCGCGGCGCCGCCGCAGCCAGAATCGTTGGAGATGACGATGGCGAACCGTTCGTCCTGGGCGCCGGCCCAGAGTGCTGTCTTGCCCAGCCGCGAGTGCCCCAACACGGCCACGCGCTTGGCATCGATGTCGCGGTCGGTCTCCAAATAGTCCAAGGCCCGGCTTAGGCCCCAGGCCCAGGCGCCGATGGAGCCCCATTCGTCGGCCGCCGGCTTGGCCTGGCCTTGTTTGTAAAACAGCGGATGCACGCCGTTCTGGAAGCCATCGTCGAAGTCCGGGTCGATGTCGCCGTAGTAAATCGTGGCCAGCGCGTACCCTCTTGCGATGATCTTCTCCACGGCCCAGCGGCTGGCCTCGGAGCCGCGCGACTTCTCGGTGGCCCGGTTGTTGACGTAGCCGCTCTTGGGATCGTTCCGCATCCAAGCGGTCGAAAGCGTGATGCCCGGATCGCTGTGAACGGCGTGGTTTCCGTTAAAGTTGAGCCCCAGAAATGCCGGCACGGGTGCCTTCGCGTCGGCCGGCAGGTACATCAGCAGGTGCATCTTCGGCCCGTCCTTACGGCGATCCAGGTGTACAGTCACTTCCTTGCGCACCGCCTTGCCGCCCAGCGCCTGCTTCTCGACCGATTTGGTCTCGAAACTCATTTCCTTGGCCTTGCCGGGGCTGCGGCCGTAGACCTCGGTCTCGAAGAGCTTCAGAATCTCCGGCCGCCGCATCTCACGCCACATTTCGGCCGAAGTGACCTTTTTGCCGTCGGTGGTCACCAGCGGATCGGGCAGCGTGTACTTGGGGACTTTCGCCTCGTCGTAGTTTGCGGCCGGCGGCTGGGCTTCGACAGATTCAGCATGCGTCATGGCGGCGACCAGAAGGCAGCAGGCGGCGTGGAGGCGAACTTTCATCGTGGCCTCGTGTCGGTTTGGGAGCGAGGGTGAGCAAGCGCCAGCAGTACGGCAACGTGCCCATCCTAGCGAGCCGCTCGGTCGCACTGCAACTACCACCCGGCGAGCGGGGGGCGTCAGCCCCCTGATTGCGCCGAGCCAGCTCCAAAGGCTCAGCTCATCCGAATGTCGGTCCGCGCGCACCACCAGACAAGTGCGCAAGCAAATGCCACGGAACCTGGCAGAAGCCCGAGAGCGGGCCGCAGACGGCGGGGCGAACTAGCGTTCGCGGTAGGTGATGCGGCCTTTGGTGAGATCGTACGGCGTCAGCTCGACTTTTACCTTGTCGCCGGGGACGATGCGGATAAAGTTCTTCCGCATCCGGCCGGCCACGTGAGCGATCACCTCATGGCCGCCCTCGATCGTCACGCGAAACCGCGTATTGGCCAGCGCCTGCGTCACCACGCCCTCTACTTCGACG
>JBGQHD010000106.1:0-9910 GCA_041497795.1 Planctomycetia bacterium | reverse complement strand
GCCGGGCGATCTCGGGGGATTGGTCCAAGACGATCTGCCTGTGGAACCTGGAGACGGGCCGCTGCACCGCCACGTTTCAGGTGGATCATCCCGTCACCAGCCTGGCCCTCAGCGGCGACGGCCGCCGGGCGGTCGCCGGCTGCGCCCACGACGCGGTCCGCGTGTGGGACCTCGAGCTGGGCGTGTGCAGCGGCGTGCTCGAAGGACACAGCAGTTGGGTCACCAGCGTGGCCATCAGCAGGGACGGGCGGCGCGCCCTCTCGGCCGGCGGCGACACCACGCTGCGCGTGTGGGACGTGCAGGCTGTCCACAAAGGCCCGCTGGCCGAGGCGCACAGCCAGCGGGTGAGCCGCGTGCGGGTCTGTCGAGGCAAGCGGCATGCCATCTCGGCGTCGTGGGACGGCGACCTGCGGCTGTGGAACTTGCCCACGGGCCGCTGTACCGCCGTGCTCGAAGGGCACACGGACGCCGTGAACGACGTGGCGCTCAGCGCCGACGATACCCGCGCTGCCTCGGCCTCGACCGACGACACGGTGCGGATCTGGAACCTGGAAGTGGGGCACTGCGTCGCCGTCTTGCACGGGCACGCCGGCCGCGTGACGAGCGTGGCGCTGAGCGCCGATGGCCGAGTCGCCGTGTCGGGCTCTGAGGACAAAACAGTCCGCGTCTGGAACGTGGCCTCCGGCCGCTGTGCCGAAGTGTTGCGCGGCCATCAGGGGCAAGTGCTCCGCGTGGTGCTCGGCCCCGGCGCTCGGCGGGCCGCCTCGGCCTCGGACGACAACACCGTGCGCGTCTGGGATTTGCACAAGGGACGCTGCGCGGCGCTGCTCAAGGGGCACGATCGGCCCGTCACCCAGCTCGCCTTTTGCGGGGCCGACCGGCTGGTCTCCCAGGCGCGCGACAAGACCGTGCGCGTGTGGGACGCCAATCTCGGCCATTGCCTGGCCATCTACGCCAGCGACAGCGAGGAAGCCGCCCGAGCCTGGGATGAAGCCTACGGCGGCTCGGCCTTCCGCCTCGCCCTCGATGACGCCAGCCTCACGCTCCGCGACGCCTCGGCGGGCGAGGCCCTGGCCCGCTTCGCCCTGCGCTGCTCCGACGCCCAGTGCTCTCACGACGGCCAGTACGCCGTCGCCGGCAGCGCCAACGGGTTGGTGCATTTGCTGCGGCTGCACCAGCGGAGGGCATGATGTGGGGCACGTTTACAAACGTGCCCGGCAAAGTAGCAGGCACGCTCCGCGTGCCGTCAAGTAGTCATCTCGCTCCGCGAGATGAGTGGGCAGACATTTCCTGTCTGCCGGGCAGGCAGGAATGCCTGCCCCATGTGCGTCTCGCGGAGCGAGACGGTTACACTAGCTAGGCACGTTTGGAAACGTGCCCCACGACGAGAGGACAATCTGAATGCGTGCTGCGATGATCGTAGTGGCCGGGTGCCTTGCCTCCGCGCTTTCATCGGTGCCCGCGGCCGACCTGGAGCAGTACGCCGTCTTCGAGGCCGGCAAAGACGGCTATCACACCTACCGCATCCCGTCCGTCATCGTCTCGCCCAAGGGCACGCTGCTGGCGTTCTGCGAAGGACGCAAGAAAGGACGAGGCGACGCCGGCAACATCGACCTGGTGCTCAAGCGCAGCTTCGACGGCGGCCGGACGTGGCGGGCGCCACAGCTCGTGTGGGACGACGCCGACAACACCTGCGGCAACCCCTGCCCGGTGGTGGACCAATCGACCGGCACCATCTGGCTGCTGCTGACGCACAACCTGGGCACCGACAAGGAAGCCCAGATCGTAGACGGCACGAGCAAAGGCTCCCGCACCGTGTGGATCTCGAAGAGCACCGACGATGGCGCCACGTGGGCCAGGCCCGTCGAGATTACGCGCGACGTCAAGCGGGCCGACTGGACCTGGTACGCCACCGGGCCGGGTGTTGGCATTCAACTCCGCCAGGGCCGTCTCGCCGGTCGGCTGATCGTGCCGTGCGATAACAAGATGGCCGGCAGCAAGGCCCGGCAGTCGCACGTCACCTACAGCGACGATCACGGCGCCACCTGGAAGCTCGGCGGCGTGGTCGGCCCCAACTGCAACGAGTCGCAGGCGGTCGAATTGACGGGCGGCGGGCTGATGCTCAACATGCGCAGCTACGAGGCCAATCACCGCCGCCTGGTCGCCACCAGCAAGGACGGCGGGCTGACTTTCACCTCACCCAAGGAAGACGCCGCGCTGATCGAGCCAGTCTGCCAAGCCAGTATTCTTCGCTACGTGGAGAAACTCAAAGGCGCGGGCGACCAAGGCAGCGGCGACGGCAAGAGCTACCTGCTATTCTCCAATCCGGCCAGCACGAAGCGTGAGAAGCTCACCGTGCGAGCCAGCGAGGATGACGGGCAAACTTGGCCGATCCACCGCGTCCTGCACGCCGGCCCGGCTGGCTATTCGTGTTTGACCGCGCTGCCCGACGGCACGCTCGGCTGCCTCTACGAGCGCGGCGAGAAGAGCCCTTACGAGACAATCACGTTCGCGCGGTTCCCCTTCCGTTGGCTCGCGGCGGACGGCCGATAGCGATTCCAACAGGCGTGCTTTCCCCAGGAAAACTGGTCCCACGCACCCGTACGCGGATCACTCCCTGGCTGCGACCTCGCCGCGTCCACATTGGGCTACTTCTTCTCCACCACCCAGATGTTCCGGAAGCGGATCGGGTTGCCGTGGTCTTGGATGTAGATCGGGCCCGGCTCGGCGCCTTCATGCACCGTGTTGCCACGCGTGGCCTTTGGCAGCTCGGCGTCTTTGTGCACCACCGCGCCGTTGTGCTTGACGGTGATGCGGGCGTTGGCCGTCTTTTTGCCGGCGGCATCGTACTTGGCGGCGATGTAGTCGATGTCGTACGTCTGCCAGGCCAGTGGCGGCAGGCACATGTTCACATCCGGGTCGCGCGTCTCGTAGATGCCGCCGCATTCGTTGTTCTTCCCCTCCAGGCCGAAGCTGTCGAGGATTTGCACCTCGTAGCGGCCTTGCAGGTAGCAGCCGCTGTTGGCCCGGCCCTGCCCGCGGGCAAACGGCATGTACGAGAGCTGAAACTCCAGGTGCAGCGTGCAGTCCTGGAACTTCTGCTTGCTGGTGACGCCTTGCATCAACAGCTTGTCGTCCGTCACGCGGCCGCCGCTGAAGGCGTCGGCCGAAGTGCCGTCGAAGAGCACGACGGCGCCCTTGGGGGGCTTGGCCCCGAGCGTCGGGCTCTTGCGTTCGACCTTCTTCAGCTCGGCGATGGCCTTGCCGTCTTTGTTGCTCACGGTCAGCACGCCGTCTTTGATGGCGCCTTGCCCGTTGTCTCCTACAAAGGTGGCCACGCCGTCTTTGATCTCGCCGTCCACGGTGTGCTTGGATTCCTGGTTCCAGCCGTCGCCCGGCAGCCCGCCCGGGTAGGCCACAGCGCGAAACTTGCCGTCCCCCAGGGCGATCACCTGGACGCCGACTTTGCGCGTTTCGTCATCACGCTTGATTTCGCCGGCGTACTCGCCTTGGATGGCGAACTCGGTGCCAGCCTTGGCCGGATCGGTGAAGGCCAGGCTTTCCTTGCGTTCGGTCTTCTTCTCCTGAGCAAAGACCAGCGAGACCGACACGGCCAAGAGGGCACAGCAGCAAACTCGGGCGAGCGTCATGGGCGATTACCAAGGGCTGGAGGCGGAGGGATCAATGGCGCGTGACATTCTCGACTGGCTGTCGAACCGATGCAAGACTCGGAATGTCTGGTAGGCTGTGGTGAGCATCCTCTGCCGGCAGACCCCGGCTGCTGGCAGCAGCCGGGGTACTGACTCATGCGCGCCGACCGAGTGAGGACCGAGCCATGAACCACGCCGTGCTGCTGGGCGATTCGATCTTCGACAACGCCGTGTACGTTCCCGGTGGGCCGCCGGTGATCGAGCAACTGCGCGCCGCGCTCGGCCGCGACTGGCAGGCGACGCTCTCGGCCGTGGACGGCCACGTCGTCGCCGACGTCGCCGGCCAACTGACCCGGCTGCCGACGGACGCCACGCACCTGGTCATTAGCGCCGGCGGCAACGACGCGCTGGGCCACTTCGGCCTGCTCGATGAACCTGCCCAGTCGTCGGCCGAAGTGTTGGGTCGGCTGGCAGAGGTGTACGCTGAGTTCCGTTTGGCGTATCGCGAGATGCTCGATGAGGTGCTTTTGCGCGATCTGCCGATGGCCGTGTGTACGGTCTACGACGCCATCCCCGGCCTGCCGCCGCCGGCCGTGGCGGCGCTCTCAATCTTCAACGACGTGATCCTTCGCGAGACGTTCGCCCGGCGCTTGCCCGTGATCGACCTGCGGCTGGTGTGCACGCGGGACGCCGATTATTCGCCGCTGTCGCCCATCGAACCCTCGGTGGCCGGCGGAGACAGGATTGCCACCGCCGTCGCCCGGCTGCTCAAGGACCACGACTTCGCCGAGCGCAAGTCGAGCGTTTACTTCTGAGCGTGTAAGCCGACCGCAGCCGAGCGTGATAAGATGCCGGAATGTCCGCCGAGCGCCATGCCGACCCGCCGCTGCCGTACCTGGAGACGTTCGCCAAAGTGGCGGAACTTTCCAGCTTCACGGCGGCGGCCAAGGAGCTGGGCCTGACGCAGGCGGCCGTCAGCCAGCGCATTCAATCGCTGGAGCAGGCCCTGCGCACGGCCGTGTTCGACCGTCACGGCGGCGGCACGCTGCTCACCGACGCCGGCCGGCGGCTGCTTCCCTTCGCGCAGCAAATCCTGGCATTGCACCGCGAGGCCGTCGGCGAAATCACCGGCCGGCCGCTGACGCTGACCGGCGATCTCTCGCTGGCGGCCAGCTCGATCCCCGGCGAGCATCTGCTTCCGGCGATGCTCGCCGAATTCGGACGCCAGCATCCCGCGATCCACGTTCGCGTGTCAGTCACCGACAGCCGCGCGGCAGCCCAAGCCGTGACGAGCGGCGAGGCGCACCTGGGCCTGGTCGGCGATAAGATCGACGGCCCCCACTTGGAGCTTCGCCCCTTTGCCACGGATGAGATGCTCGTCATCACCCCACCGCGGCACGCCTGGGCCAAACGGCAGCGCGTGGCGCTGGAGCGGATGGCCGCGGAGCCACTGATCCTCCGAGAGCCTGGTTCCGGCTCGCGCCGCTGCCTGGAACAGGCGCTCGCGGCAGCCGGCAAGACGCTGGCGGAATTCCGTATCGCCCTGGAGCTCGGCAGCAACGAGGCAATCAAGGAGTCCGTGCGGCGAGGGCTCGGCGTGTCGGTCATCTCCGGCCACGCCGTGGAGAAGGAGCTGCAATCCGGGCAACTGCACGCCGTGCGCATTACCGACTTGCCGCTGCGGCGCGAGCTGTACCTGGTGCGCGACACGCGAAGGGCGTTGCCGACGACGGCCGTGGCGTTCTTGGAATTTGCCTTGGCACGAGCGGGCAAAGACTGAGCCCTCGGACACGAAGGGTTATTCAGTCCTAGGCTTCACCACCGTATCCCCGCCTGCACCGGCCCGCGGTGCATGTCGGCCCGCTTTTCGATCGGCCAGGCGCGTAGCTCATCGACCAGCTCGATCAGTCCATTCACCGCGGCTTCGAAGACGATCTTGCCCTTCTCGGCCGTGGCGCACCGGGCGTCGCCGTGGACGCCGGTCTTGGTCCAGCGACCCCAGAAGTCGTTGAACCGCACCGGGTAGTTGCCCGTGCTGTCGCTGGAGGTGAAGCGGCCCATGCGGTCATCGTCCTTCACCGCCTTGTCCATCTGCACTCGCTCCGGGGCCAGGTGCAGGTAGAGCGAGGTCTCGAACTCATCGGCGTGAGCGATGATCTCGCTTTCGCGGATTTCCTTGAACTTCTCCAGCAGGAACAGGAAGTAGCCGGTGGCGAAGCACAGCGACTCCGTGGCCAGCACCGTCTTGCGGGCAATCAGATCGATCAGCGGCTGGTTCGAGCCGTGCCCGTTGACCAGCAGAATCTTCTTGAACCCGTGGTAGGCCACGCTTTTGGTGATGTTCAGGCAGAAGGCGATGAACGTCTCCGGCTCGATGTGGATCGTGCCGGGAAAGTCGATGTGGTGCAGGTTCAGCCCATAGGAAATCGGCGGCAGCACCAGCACCTTGTCCGGCGCGCGGCGGCCGACCTCCAGGCAGACCGACTCGCAGAGAAACACGTCCACGTCCAGCGGCAAGTGCCGGCCGTGCTGCTCGGTCGAGCCGGTCGGCAGGATCACCAGCTTCTGCATGGCGATCGCGTCGTTCATCTCGTCCCAGGTGAGGCGGTTGAAGCGGTACTCGGTGGCGGCCTTGTTGGCGGATTTAGCGTTTGGTGTGGGCATGACGGTCTGCGGGAGGGGGAGGAATGACGAATGCCGAAGCACGAATGACGAAGGCGCGAATGACGACGAGCAACCAGTGGATAGGTTCAAGCAACCGCCTGGGGGAAGCGCCTAAGTTGTCTTGGGCCGAATTTCCTTGCTCAGCAGCTTTTCCAGTGTCTCGGTCACGGCCAATTGTTTGGCACACGCGCGAAGATAATCGACATCGAGCGTTTTCTCCCGAATCGCAACGACCCCGGCGGCGTCGGCGAGCTGTCGCTCGGATGGCGTAAGGCGGTTCCAGTACAATTTGTGCAGGATCACGTCTTCGGGCGTGGCGATCCAAACGGGCACGCCAAATACGTTGCGTTGCAACCGACGGGCAAACATCGATCGCTCGAACGGATCAGCGGTGAGCAGCCAAAAGTCGATCTTCAAACCGCTGCGGGGATCGATCACGTTGAACTGACGAGGCGGCCGCAGAGTCGCGGACCGCACCATCGATTCTTGAACGACATAATCCGCCTCGAATGCGCGCATGATCGCCGGCACGTCGGCGGACTCGAGCTGCACGACAAAGTCCAGATCGTGCGTCGTTCGAGGAAGGCCCCAGTAGTTGCTCGCCATCGAGCCGGTCAACATGTAGGCGAGCCGGGTTTGATTCAACCGGGTGAGGCAGTCGATCAGTAGCCCGCGTTCCGTCATCGCCCTTGCGCCAGCTCGATGCGTCGTCGCAGGTGCCCTTCGACCTCCGCGTCGGTGGCCTCGGGGTATTGATCGCGAATGCCTTCGCGGGCCATGTCGCAGGCCAGCTCGTGCAGCCGCAGCGCGATCGCCAGCCGCTCCTCGCCGGTCATGCGGCGATAGATTTCCAGTTGCTTTTGGAATGCGAGTTCGGCGTTCATGGACCATTCCTCGGGCGGGCGCATCTGACGGCGGCCAGGCGCAGACATTAGAATACGGCACGCGGTCCGATTCCAGAAGCCACCGCCCTCCGCCAGGCCCGAGACGATGCCGATGAAGCCCACCGTAGCGATCCGTCGCTTGTTCTTGGTCGCGGTTTGCGTAGCCGTTTCCATTGGGCAGGCGTCGGCTGCGATTCTCCGGGGTCGCATTGCGGATGCCGACACCGAGAAACCATTGCCAGCGCGGCTCTACATCAAGTCAGCCGAAGGCAAATGGTTCTTCGCCAAGTCCACGGCGACGAACGGTTCCGCGGTCGAGTATCGCAAAGAGCGCTCGGCACAGGGGACGGAGATACGCAGCGTCGAGATGCACACCACGCTCTCGGCCCACGAGTTCACCGCCGAGCTGCCGCCGGGCAAGTACACGCTCACGGCCGAGCGCGGCAAAGAGTACGTCACGGAAACGAAGACGATCGAGGTCGGCGACAAGGGCGCCGAGGTCGAGCTGCGGCTACGGCGGTGGATCAACATGGCCGACCGCGACTGGTATGGCGGCGATACGCACGTGCATCGCTCGCTGGAGGAGCTGCCCAACGTCGTCCTGGCCGAAGACCTCAACGTGGCCCTGCCGCTGACCTATTGGGTCACGACTTCCGACACCGTGCCAGGGCAGCGCAAGCCAGGGCAGCCAGACGCGCCCAGCCGCCGCGATGTGAAGGCGGAGCTGATCCGCGTGGATACCACGCACGTCATCTGGCCGATCAACACCGAGTACGAGATCTTCACCACCGCCAAGCGGCAGCACACGCTGGGGGCCGTGTTCGTGCTGAACCACAAGGAGCCGCTGAAGCTCGGCGTGCCGCCGGTGCGGCCGGTGGCGGAGCAGGCCCGGCGGGAAGGGGCGATCCTCGATATGGATAAGCCCTCCTGGCCCTGGTCGCTGATGATCGTGCCGGTGATGAAGGTCGATCTCTTCGAGCTATCGAACAACCACGTCTGGCGGACTGAGTTTGCCTTCCGCGACTGGACGCGCGAGATGGTGCCGCCGCATATGAAGATCGAAATGGATACCCGCGGCGGGCTCACCGAATGGGGCTGGATCGACTTCGGCTTCAAGACGTACTACGCCCTCTTGGACTGCGGCTTCCGCCTGCGGCCGACCGCCGGCACGGCCTCGGGCGTGCACCCGGTGCCGCTAGGTTTCGGCCGCGTGTACGTCGAGCTGCCGGATGCCAAGCCGAGCGAGCCGCTCGACTATGCGGCTTGGATGAGGGGCCTCAACGCCGGCCGCAGCTTCGTGACCACCGGGCCGATGCTGCTGGCGAAGTTCAACGGCCAGCCGCCGGGCAGCATCTTCGCCGCGAAAGAGGGCGAGCGGCCGACCTGCCGTGTGACCGGCACCTCGGATTCGGCCGTACCGCTGGAAAGGATCGAGATCATCGTCAATGGTCAGACTGCCCGGACGATCCAGCCTGGCAACGAGCGAACCAAACTCGGTGGCTACTCGTCCAAGTTCGACGCATCGCTGCCGCTGGACGGCACCTCCTGGGTCGCCGTCCGCTGCTTCGAGAAACACGGCAGCCGCGTGCGTTTCGCACACACGGCCCCAGTCCACTTCGACGTGCCCGGCAAACCGCTCCGACCCCGCCGGGCCGACGTGGAATACTTCATCCGCCGCATGGAAGAAGAGCTGGCCCGGAACAAGGGCGTGCTCACGGCGGCGTCGTTGAAAGAGTATCAGCAGGCACTCGACGTGTATCGAGCGATCGCCGAGAAGGCCCAATGATGCGGGCGGGATGATGCGGGCAATTACTCAATTCGATTGCCGGTCGGTTGCCGTGCAGCCTATGGATAGCACCCAGTGGATTACGGTAGTTGGATAACGACAGACATCGACGGCCACGAGGCCGACGTGTTTGAGCCGGCCAAGCCGCATCCGGCCGAGTTCGTGGTGCTCTATCTCCACGGCGTGCACCTCGCCCGGCTGGACGACAAGCTGATCTTCACGCGCTTGCTAGACGAACACGGCCTGCGCGTTGTCGCGCCGCGGACGGGTCCGACCTGGTGGGCGGATCGCATCAGCGAAGCCTTCGATCCGCGCCGCACGCCGGAGCGCTACGTGCTCGATCACGTGCTGCCGCTCATCGAGCGGCGGTGGGGCGTGGGGCCGCCGAAGATCGGCCTCCTGGGCACGAGCATGGGCGGGCAGGGGGCGCTGCGGTTTGCCTTCAAGCATCCGACCAAGTTCCCGGCCGTGGCGGCCATCGCGCCGGCGATCGACTATCAGATTCGCATGCGCGAGGGGGACGAGGTGCTCTTTGCCATGTACCGCGACGAAGAGGATTGCCGGCAAGACACGGCCACGCTGCACGTCCATCCGCTCAATTGGCCGCGGCACACCTGGTTCGCTTGCGACCCGGCCGACGAGCGTTGGCACGAGAGCGCCGATCGGCTGCGGATGAAGCTCTATAGCCTCGGCGTCCCCCACGAGCACGATCTGAAGACCTCGGCTGGCGGACACGGCTGGCAATACTACGAGCACATGGCGCCGGCGGCGATTGGCTTTCTGGTGCGGGCGCTGGAGCAGGAGCAGAGGAGAGTGTAGGTGCCGCCTGCCGGGCGGCGCTAAGGTTCTGACGGCAGGCTGGACGCCTACCCCACTCAATGTGGCCGTCTCGCTCCGCGAGACGAATCATCTCGCGGAGCGAGATG
>JBGQHD010000105.1:0-9936 GCA_041497795.1 Planctomycetia bacterium | reverse complement strand
GGCGGCGGTGATCTCGCTCAGCCGTTGACAAAAGGCCTCCAACTCGGCCGGCGGCGGAGCTTCGCCTCGGACGCGCATGAAGAGCGATTGAATCACCAGCGGGCGAACGCGGGCCGCGGCGGTGATGTTGTCGAGGACCTGGCGGAAGGGGATCGTCGTGCGGTCCACCAGCCGGAAGTACTCCTCGGTGCCGGCTTCCAGCTTGGCCCAGATTTCGCCGTTGTTGGCATCGAGGATCGCCAGCCCGCGCTCGACGTGCGGCCGGTGAAACATGCTGGCGTTAGTGATCAGCACCAGTTTGACGTCCGGCTCGCAGAGCCGCCGCTTCACCTCGGCGCAGGCGGCAACGATCTCGTCGAAATTGCGATATGTCGTCGGCTCGCCGTCACCGGAGAAGGCGATGTCGTTCAGCCGCCGTAGCCGGGGCGGCGTCTCGCGAAACTTCTCCGTGCGGTAGATGTCGCCTGAGACGATCAGCCGCAGTGTGCCCTCTAGCTCCTCGATCAATTGCTGCGTCGCCACGAACCGCGTTTCGCTGTGGCTGGTGCGATCGACCTGGCAATAGATGCAATCGAAGTTGCAGACCTTGTCGGGATTGAGGTTCACGCCGACCGACAGCCCGCCCGAGCGGCGGCTGAGCACCGGATAAACGAAGCGGTGGCCGTCGAACGTCCGCTCATGGCGCGTCACCAGCGGCGGCGCGGCAGGCGGGACGAGGTTCGTTTCTCCGGAAGCGAGCGTCATCGAACGGCTGATTCAAGGGTGCGGAGCGCGGGGCGGATGAGCAGCCCGGCTGCTTGGAGCAGCCGGGCTGCTGCGTGCTACAGTTTCCTCACGACGCTGAACTCATCCAACGCGACGGTGGTCAGTTCCCCGTCGTCGCGCCGCAGCACGATGACGTCGCTATAGACCTTATCGTCGAAGTTGCGGTCGGTGTGCAGGCCGTGGCGGCGGCGGTCAATGCTGACGACCACGCCCCGCGTCGTCGTTCGCCAACCGCGAAAGCCGACCTTCACCTCGTGCTCGATCTCGACGCGGTCACCGGTCTGAAGCCCAGCCCGCAAGGGACGAGGGGCGGCCGATGGATTGACGGTGCGAGGCATAAGCCATCCGAGGCGAAGCGGTTGAGGTCCGGACGACGCCCACGGCCCGTCCGACTCCAGAAGATTCTAGCTCGACGCGTGTCCGCGGCAAATCCCGGCGGCAGCCCTGGGCTTCGCTCCTTCGAGGGGCCCGGCTCGACCTACCCGATGGAGTCAGGTCGCTTCAGCGGACTTCGTGCCCCGGCGACTCAGCCATAGCAGGCAAAGTGCGCCGACAAACCCGAAGGAGGCCGCAATGCCGAATGCCAACTCGGCACGCCCCGCTTCGATCAGAAAGCCGACGTACAGGCTGGATACCATGTCGCCGACTGCATTGGCGCAGGCCAGAATGCCGAAACCCAGGCTGCGGAGTTCCCGGGGCAGGAACTCGGCAGCCACGGCTTTTTCGAGCGTCTCTTCGACGGCGATGTAAACGCCTGACAGGACAATGGCCATCACCAGCCATCCCAGCGAACCCACAACGAACGCCAGCATCAGGTTCGTGATGACGCCCAGAACATAGCCTGCGTTCAGCACGCGCAGCTTCGAGTAATGGTCTCCCAAGTACCCCGCCGGGTAGGCCGCCAAGGCACTGGTGAGGTTGTGCAGCGTGTAGAGCAGCACGGCCACCGAGACGACGCCGGTCGCGGACATGCCGTCTTCGCCCAGCCCCTTCGCCGCCAGCCAGATCAAGAAGGTGCGGGAGAAATCGCCGAGCCCGAAGATGAACACGCCCCCGAGGAACAGCCAGAAGATCGGCGGAAATGCCGGCCTGGTCTGGCCAATCGAGGCATCGCCCGCCGAGGTCTCGCCAACCGAGGCATCGCGAGCCGGCGGAGGCGGAACGTCTCGCTCGCGAGTCAGAAAGAACATCGACGCCGCGGCAAGCAGGCCGGGAACAATCGTCCATAAGATGATCGTGCGAAACTCCACGCCCGCCCAAACCAGCAGCGCCGCCAAAAGCGGCCCTGTGACGGCGCCGAGCATATCGCCGGCGCGTTCCAGGCCATAGGCGCGGCCGAAGTGCGTCGGCGCGACCGCGTCGGCCAGCAGGTAGTCTCGTAACGGCGAACGGAAGCCGCGACCCACCCACGCAACACTTCGCAGCGACACCAAGGCGGCCAGGCCGCTCGGGATTCCCATGGCCGCCGTGGCGGCGGCCGTCACCAGATAACCTAGCGACGCGTAGGGCCGCTTGCGCTCCATGTGCTGGCCTAGCACTCCGCCGCCCAGCTTGGAGACGCTCATCAGCAAATCGGCCAGACCCTCCATCATTCCCAAGGCGGCCGGCCCGAGGCCCGCGCTGGCCAGAAACAGCGGCAACACCGCCGTGCACATCTCATGGCCGACATCCGAGAGGAACGTCGCCAGGATGATGCCCACGACGGTGCGGTTGATCCAACGGACAGGGGTTGTTGGATGCGTCTGGCCCACTCACTGGTCTCGGTTTTACGCGCGGCGCGAATAATCATCGAGCGCCCAGGATTCTATCACCGCCAGAAGAGCCGCCGCGAGCGTAGCCCTGCCGCCACTTACATGCTTCCGGCTATTTCTGCCCGCGATGCGTCAAGATCTTGTCCACGTCCCAGAGCGTGACGTTGCGGTCGATGCGCCGGTGCCATAGGCCAGGCACGTGATCGTATGCTTGTGCCCCTTGAGAACGATCAATTGCGCCGGTTCGGCAGGGCGCCGAGCAACCCGGCTGCTAAGCGAGACTCTGAGCCGGGGTCGTTGACGCCGGCCCCCGCGCCGACGAGAATAACAAGTACGCCCGGAGGGATTCGAACCCCCAACCCTCGGTTCCGAAGACCGATGCGCTATCCGGTTGCGCCACGGGCGCGATCAGAGGGATTCACGAACACTTTCCCCTGGGTAGAATACGAACTGCTCGACGCTGAAGCAAGCGAGGCTGAACCAAGCGGCCGAATGGAGTGAGCTTGAATCTACCGCGGTGCGTTCGCGCCGCGGAGTCCAGGCGAGGGCGGGGGGACGCTTCCACGAGCGGAAGCCGTAGGCGAGGTGGTGAGTGACGATTATGGCCACAATCACGTTGCAGGTTCTGGATGGTGCTGACCGCGGCCGCGTTTTCTCGCATTTGCCCACCCCGGTCACCATTGGACGGGAGGAAGGCAACACCGTCCAACTGAACGACGAGCGGGTCAGCCGGTACCATCTCAAGATCCAAGAAGACCACGACAAGGTCGTGCTCACCGACCTGGAGAGCACCAACGGCACGAAGGTCAACGGCGAGGAGGTGCAAATTCGCATCCTCCGCGCCGGCGACATGGTCTCTGTAGGACGCTCGGTGCTGCTGTTTGGTTCGCGCGAGCAAATCGCCCAACGGCTGCGGGAGATCGGCGGCGAGGGGGGGACCGCGCCCCCGAACATGACCATTTCGCCGGAAGAGGCGCCGGCCAGCGGCAACGCCGGGGCGGTGGACTTTGAGCTGAATTGGCGGCACTCGCCCGAGGCCCGCAAGGCGATGCAACAATCGCCGCCGCCGGAGCTGCCGCAGCGGCTCACGCCCGGCCAGGCGGCGCAACTCTCCGAGGTGCTGGAATTCCTGCACCTGCGAATCCGCACTCTCTTGGCTTCGGTGCGGGCCAGCGAGGAATCCGAGTGCATCCAGCTCGACTATAGCCGCTGGCAGTCGCTGCTGGATTTGCAGACCCGCCTGGCGAGCTATCTGAAGCAGATCGCCGAGCCGCGGTCGCAGGATTTTTGAGCGGCGAGTTCGACCGTCCGACAGGTACCGCGGGCTGCGTTCGAGCTGCAAGACCAATGAATTCTTGCCCGCGAATGACGCGATCTCGCCAGAGTTCAATCACCTCCGAGCCTAGCGGCATCGGCCCATCCGCGCGGCGCCAGGCCTCACACGCCTCGTGGCCGTGCCCGCTTCGCGGAACTTGACGCCCCTTTAGTAGAGGAGTAGTGTTCCGTTCGTTCCGCACGGCGGGCGGTGCTTGAAACTGAGGGAATCGCATGAACTCTCTGTGGCTCGTGCTGGGTGCGCTGGCCGCCTTTGCGGTGGCCTATCGCTACTATGGCGCGTTCCTGGCCGCCAAGGTGGCGATGCTCGACGACTCGCGGCCCACGCCCGCGCAGCGCCTAAAGGATGGCGTGGACTATCACCCTACCAGCCGCCTGGTGCTGTTCGGCCATCATTTCGCCGCCATCGCCGGGCCGGGACCGCTGGTGGGTCCCGTGATCGCGGCCCAGTGGGGTTACCTGCCCGGCTTCGTCTGGATCGTGATCGGCGCCTGTTTGGCCGGGGCCGTGCACGATTTCGTCATCCTCTGGGCGTCGGTCCGACAAGACGGCTTGTCGCTGCCCAAAATTGCCCGGGCGAATATCGGCCGGGTGTCCGGCGTCACGACATCGATTGCCACGCTGTTCATCATCATCGTCTCGCTGGCCAGCGTGGCCAGCGTGGTGGTCAGTGCCTTGGCCGAGAGTGCCTGGGGCATGTTCACGATCATCGTCACGATTCCGGCCGCGCTGCTGACGGGCTGGTGGATGTACAAAGTTCGGCCCGGCAAGGTGGTCGAGGCCAGCGTCATCGGCGTGACGATCGTGATGTTGGGGGTCTTCTTGGGCCGGCCCTTCGCCGAATCTTCGCTCGGCAGCGGCCTGCTTTTGAAGCCCGAGACGCTGAAGGTCTTGCTGCCGCTGTATGCGGTGATTGCCTCGGTCCTGCCGGTGTGGGTGCTGATGTGTCCTCGCGACTATCTCAGTTCTTACATGAAGATCGGCGTGATGGTGGTCCTGGCGGTGGGCATCTTCGCTGCCCACCCCACGCTCAAGATGCCGGCCACGACGCCGTATCTGAGCACCGGCACGCCGATCTACGTCGGCTCGGTGTGGCCCTTCGTCTGCATCGTGATCATGTGCGGAGCGATCTCGGGCTTTCACTCGCTGATCGCCTCGGGAACCACGCCCAAGATGATCTCGAAGGAGTCGCACATCCGGCCGATCGGCTACGGGGCGATGGTCGTGGAGGGCTTTGTGGCCGTCACGGCGCTCGTGGCCGCGTGCGCGCTCGAGCCGGGCGACTACTTCGCCATCAACATGGCCAAGGCAGACCAAGCGGCGTTTGCCTCCAGCGCCGAGACCGATCACGGCTGGGACGTCACCCCCAAAGAGCTAACCGCCTTGGAGCAAGGGACCGGCGAACACCTGGTCGGCCGACCGGGGGGCGCGGTCACGCTGGCCGTGGGCATGGCGAAGGTCTTTTCCGGCGTGCCGGGCCTGGGGGCGCTGATGTCGTATTGGTACCACTTCGTGATCATGTTCGAGGCCCTGTTCATCCTCACGCTGCTGGAGACCGGCACCCGCGTGGCGCGGTTCGTCTTTCAAGAGACCGTCGGCTCGCTGGGAACGCAGGCGTCGTCCGATGCCGCGGGTTCCCCGCCGTCCGGGCCTGCCAAACCGCGCTGGGCGTGGAACGTGGGCATGAGCGTGGCCACCTGCTTCTGCTGGGGCTCTCTCTTGTACTTGGGCGACATCGCCACGCTGTGGAAAGTGCTCGGGCTGGCCAATCAATTGCTGGCTTCCATTGCGCTGGCGGTGGGCACAACGTACTTGCTGCGGCACGCGCCGCGACGCGTGCATGCACTCTGCACCGGCGTGCCCTTCGTTTTCGTCTTGGGGACGACGGTCGTCGCCGGCGTCCAGATGCTGGGGCAATGGTGGCAAAAGACCGGCGAGCTGCAAGCCAAGATCGCCGAGGCAGTGTTGGAGGGCGCGGCACTCCGGACCGCCGTCACGGAAGTCCTTTTGTACAAGATCGTGCTCGCGCTGGCCGTCATCATGCTCGGCCTGACCGCGGCCATCACCGTGGACGCGGTGCGGTGCTGGTTTCAGATTCTGAGGCGCCCCGCGACGATGAAGGCCTCGGTGCCGGCAGCCGCCAGCTAACGCTGTAGCCGAAGTCGCCAGACTTCGGCGCGTCTGCCTGAACTCAGGAAGCCTGAACTCTGGGGAGTTCAGCTACCTGCCGAGAATCGGTGAGCGCCGCGATGGGCAGCGCGATCCCCTTGATCACCCCGTCGCACACCATGTTTTGCTGCACGAAGCACTGGAAGCGGCAGACGATCATCGCGTTCTTGCGCACCTTGGTGAGCTGCACCGCGATCACCAGCCGGTCGCCGGGGCGGACGAGGCCGCGGAAGTGCACGTCCTCCAGGCCGCCGAAACCCAGCATCGACTGGTCGCCAAACAGCTTCCACCTGGTGACGTAGTAGCTGGCCAGTTGCGCGGCGGCCTCGCACATTATCACACCAGGCATGAGCGGCATGCCGGGCATGTGGCCGCGGACCCAGAACTCGCGCTCGGTGACGTCCTTGTAGCCGACGCAGGCTTTCTTCTCGGGGTCGTCGTGGACCACTGCGGTAAGCTGCTCCATCTCGTGGCGCTGCGGATTGTAGCGGCGAATCGCCTCCGCGTCGGCCAGAACGCGGTTCAGGTCGTACTCGGAGGGTTCGAAGATCAAATCCTTGGCAGGCACGGCGATCCCTCGAATGCGATCCCTCGAATGAGCGTCCCCCGGATCCTACCTCTTGACGAGTCCTACGTCTTGACGAGTCCTACGTCTTGATGATCCAGCGCTTCTTCCGGCGGGCCTTGGCGTTGGACGGCCGCTGGCCGTGATTGGCCTTCTTGATCTTGCGATTCGTCTTCGACATCTGCGGCTCCCAGTTCGGTGATCGACTCCCAACGAAGAGGGTCTAGTCTAGCCGTTTTGCCCTCTCTTGCAATGCGAGCTAGCCCGCCTCCGCCTCGCGCTTCTCGCGCACTTTGTCCAACAGCTCGGCCACGTCCAGGTAGGTGTAGTCCAAGCCGGCCAGCTTGCCGAGATGCTCTTCCGCGGTATCCAGGTTGCTCAAATCCAGTGCCAGCCGGCCGGCGCGATAGAGGGCCAGCTTGAACGCGTCCTGGTTCCGCTCGGGGATCATCTCCAGCGCGTCCTGGAAGTGCGTCATCGCCAGCTTGTACTGCTTGATGGCCTGGAAGCACTCGCCCAAGTGCAGCAGCACTTCGCCCTTGCGCTGCGGCTCGTTGCGGCACTCCTGAAAGTACTTGATCGCCTCGCTGAACTTGCCGATCTTCTGCAGCCGCACGGCCAGCTCGTACTTGAGGGCCAGGTTGTTGGGGTAGCGCTCGACGCGCGTGCCGTAGTAAGCCAGCTCCGCCCGGTCGAGCTCTTGGGTCGCCTGTTGCTGGAGGTTCTTGGCTTCCTCGGAGTTCTCCTGCTTGATCCGCTCCGCCGCCTGGGCGACCTTTTCGCGGAGCTTGCGAAGCTGGGCGTCTTCCAGCTTCTCGCGAATGTTCAGGTCGCCGCCCGAGGCCTGGAACGCTCGCTGGAGCACCGCTTCGGCTTCATCGTACCGCTCGTGCCGGGCGTGCAGATCGGCGAGCTGAATGTAAAGCGAGATGTCGGCGGGGTCTTTCTTCAGGGCGCGCTCGAGCTTTTGCTCCTCCGTGGGACCGGTGCGCTCGTCCTGAGCCCCTTTGTCCACGGCCACGTCCATCGACGACTTGGCTTCCTCGTAATGGGCGTCCTTCATCGTCTTCTTGACGGTGCAAGCGTTTGCCGCCTTGGTCGCCTCCTCGTCGTTCGGCTTGCCCTTGAGCACCCGCCGCCAGCAGAGGATCGCCTTGTCGAACTCCTCGAGCCGCTCCAGCGCGCGGGCCAGCGCCCGGTTGACGTCCACGTTGCTCGGATCGGCTTCTACGGCCGCCTGGAGGTACTCGACCTGCGGGCCGTCGTGCCCCAGTTGCGCGCAGGCCTCGGCGATGGCCATCAGCGTGCCGGTGTCCCAGGGGTTGAGCTTCAGCACCTCCAGGCCGTGCTCGATCACGGAGAGCCAGTCCTTCTTCTTTCCGGCGATGGCGATCTGGGCCTTCGACGTGGCGCCGCGCATGCCGGCCATCGAGGCGCCCTTCTTATTGTTATTGTACTTCTTGCGGAGATTGGCCAGGAAGCTGGTGGCGTAGGCCCGGTTGCTGGGGTCGCCCACGACGCACTTGGTGAACATCTCCGTGGCGTAGTCGTACGACCCGGCGGCCATCTGCTTGCTGCCGTTGGTGAACCACTCCTGCAGCATCCGCCGCTTGGCGGGCGAGGGGCCGGAGGATTCGCTTTTGGTTTCGGCCATGGAGCGACCTGAGTGGGCGGAAGTGACGTGGCTCGCAAGGGACACAAGGCACCGGTTCCAGAAACCGGTGCGGTCATCCCATCGCCAAGACCCATTCTAACATGCGGCGCGGCTGCGACAACGCAACCTGCTGCCGGGCTGGTGCGAGTTGTTGAGGTGATTGGCCGGGCCGTAGAATGGATGCCGTCGTTCTAACCCCCGTTTCACTTCGCTGAGGAGCGTCGCGATGACCAAGAGACCGATCCTGGCAATTGCCGCAGTGGTAGCGCTGAGCACCGTGCTCCCTGGCGGCGCACGGGCGGTAGACGCCCCCGCGGAAAAGGCCAAGGAAAAAGCGGCCGCCACGGGGATCGAGGGGAACTGGGCCGGCGCGCTCAAAATCGGGGCCATCGAGCTGCGGCTGGCGCTGCGGATCTCGAAAGACCCCAAAGGCTCGCTGAAAGGGGTCATGGACAGCATCGACCAGGGTGCCAAGGACATCCCGATCGAGACGATCACCGTCACCGACCGCAAGGTCGAGCTGGACTTGAAGACGGTCGGCGGCAAGTTCGCGGGTGAGCTGTCCAAGGACGACGCCGAGCTCAAGGGGGAATGGTCGCAGAGCGGGCTGAAGCTCCCGTTGGACTTCAAGCGGACCAAAGAGGTCGTCGCGCTGAAGCGGCCCCAGGAGCCGAAGAAGCCGTTTCCTTACCGAGAGGAGGAAGTCGTCGTGGACCACGCCAAGGCCCACGTCAAGCTCGGTGGCACGCTCACCTTGCCGTCGGGCAAGGGACCGTTTCCCGCCGTGTTCCTCATCACCGGTTCGGGCGCTCAGAATCGCGACGAAGAGCTGCTGGGGCACAAGCCGTTTCTGGTGATTGCCGACTACCTCACCCGGCGGGGGATCGCGGTGCTGCGCGTGGACGATCGCGGCGTCGGCAAATCGACCGGCAAGTTCGCCGAGGCCACTTCCGACGATTTCGGGCTGGATGCTCTGGCCTGCGTCGCCTACTTGAAGGGCCGCAAAGAGATCGATCCGAAGCAGATCGGCCTGATCGGCCACAGCGAGGGAGGCCTGATCGCCCCCTGGGCCGCCGCGCGCTCCCCCGACGTGGCCTTCATCGTGCTCTTGGCCGGGCCGGGAGTGACGGGAGAGGAAATCCTCTACTCCCAGGGCCAGGCGATCCTGAACGCCGCCAAGGCGCCGGAAGCCTTGCTGGCCCGCCAGCGGCACGTGCAGGAAAGCATGTTCGCCATCGTCAAGGCGGAGAAGGACAACGCCGTCGCCGAGAAGAAGCTCCGCGAGTTCTTCGACCAGGAAATCGCCAAGCTCTCGGACGCCGAGAAAAAGGAAGCAGAAAAGCAAAAGGGGGCCGTCGATGCCCAGATCAAACAGGTGCTCTCGCCCTGGTTCCGGCAGTTTCTCAGCTCCGATCCCCGGCCGGCGCTGCGGATGGTGAAATGCCCCGTGCTGGCCCTGACGGGCGAGCTGGACCTGCAAGTGACGCCGAAGGAAAACCTGCGCGAGATCGAGAAGGCCCTGCGCGACGCGGGCCACAAGGACTACACGGTGAAGGAGCTGCCGAAGCTCAACCACCTGTTCCAGGCTTGCGAAACCGGCAGCCCTAACGAGTACGGCAAGCTGGAAGAGACCTTCTCGCCCCGCGCGCTGGCGATCATGGGGGACTGGATCGTGGCGCGGACGAAGAAGGGCGATT
>JBGQHD010000104.1:0-9978 GCA_041497795.1 Planctomycetia bacterium | reverse complement strand
TTCTTCGTAGGTTTGGTAGTTGCCTTCGCACCAGTGGACGTAGCCGTTGCCTTCGAAGGCCAGGATGTGCGTGGCGATGCGGTCGAGGAACCAGCGGTCGTGGCTGATGACCACGGCGCAACCGGCGAAGTTCAGCACGGCCTCCTCCAAGGCCCGCAGCGTGTCCACGTCCAGGTCGTTGGTTGGCTCGTCCAGCAGCAGCACGTTGCAGCCGCGCCGCAAGAGCTTGGCCAGGTGCACGCGGTTGCGCTCGCCGCCGGAGAGGTCGCCGACTTTCTTCTGCTGGTCGGCGCCGGTGAAGTTGAAGCGGGCCACGTAGGCGCGGGCGTTGACCTTGCGGCCCCCCATCTCCAGCGTGTCGTGGCCGCCGGAGATTTCCTCGTAGGCCGTTTTATCGGGAGCCAGCGCGTCGCGGTTCTGATCGACGTAGCCCAGCTCGACCGTCGGGCCAACGCGCAGCTCGCCGGAGTCGGGCCCCTCCTCGCCGACGATCATGCGGAAGAGCGTCGTCTTGCCGGCGCCGTTGGGGCCGATGATGCCCACGATGCCGCCGGCCGGCAGGTGGAAGCTGAGGTCCTCCATCAGCAGGTTGTCGCCGTAGCCCTTGCTGACGTGCTTGGCCTCGACGACCAGCTCGCCCAGGTGCTTGCCGGGCGGGATCTGGATTTCGAACTCCTCCTGGCGGTCCTCGAACCGCTCGGAGGCCATTTGCTCGTAGGCCTTGATGCGGGCCTTGCTCTTGGCCTGCCGGGCTCGCGGGGCCAGGCGAATCCAGTCCAGCTCGCGCTCCAGCGTTTTGCGGCGGGCGGTAGCGGACTTTTCTTCGCGATCCAGCCGCTGGCCCTTCTGCTGGAGCCAGGAGGTGTAGTTGCCCTCCCAGGGGATGCCGCGGCCGCGGTCGAGCTCCAGGATCCACTGGGCGACGTTGTCGAGGAAGTAGCGATCGTGCGTCACGGCCACCACGGTGCCGGCGTACTCGGCCAGGTGCCGCTCGAGCCAGGCGACGGCCTCGGCATCGAGATGGTTCGTCGGTTCGTCGAGCAGCAGGAGGTCGGGCCTTTGCAGCAGCATCTTGCAGAGGGCCACTCGCCGCCGCTCGCCGCCGGAGAGCGTGGCCACGTCGGCGTCGCCCGGCGGCAGGTTCATGGCGTCCATGGCGATCTCGACCTGGCGGTCCAGCTCCCAGGCGCCCGTGGCCTCGATGCGGTCCTGCACCCTGGCCTGGCGCTCGAGCAGCTTCTCCATCTCGTCCGGCTCGAGCGGCTCGGCGAACCTGGCGTTGATCTTGTCGTACTGCCGCAAGAGGTCGCGGGTGGCGGCCACGGCTTCCTCGACGTTGCCGAAGACGTCTTTCTCCGGGTTCAGCGTCGGCTCCTGCGGCACGTAGCCGACGGAGTAACCGTCGGTTAGCTTGGCCTCGCCGTCGAACTCGCCGTCTTGCCCGGCCATGATCCGCAGCACGGTGCTCTTGCCGGCCCCGTTGCGGCCCAAGACGCCGATCTTGGCCCCCGGGTAGAAGGCCAGCCAGATATCCTTGAGCACCTCGCGCTGACCGTATTTCTTGGTCAGGCCCTGCATTTGATAGATGTATTGCGCGCCCATCGAGTACGTCTTCCCAATCGCGAATCGAGATGGCAGTAGGCGGTGAATTATACGGATTGGTCCAGAGGACGATAACCGAGATTGTCTGCCCAGGCGCCGCTCGGCTCGCGGCACCTGCTTGCTACTGGTCAGTGCCGGAACCGACAGGTAGACTAAAAGTAGGCACGTCGTCACTTCGCCCGCCACCTGCCACTCGTCCATAAGGGCCGGGAATGTCCCAGATTTCGACTTGTCCGCGCTGTCGGCTGCAGGTCTCGCTGCCCGCCAGGGCCTCGCCGGCCGCTCGAGTGAAGTGTCCCTTGTGCTCGGCCGAGTACGCGCTGCAGGACGCGCTGAACGAGATGCCGCCGATGCTGATCGTGCTGGATCCGGGACCCGTCGAGGCCGCGGTGATGAGCGAGGCGGCCGTCGGCGCCGAGCTGGACGCGGGTTCCACCGGCATGCTGCCGGAGGTCGAGTTTCCCGACGACGCGGCGGCGGGCGGCCTGCCCCATTTCGCCGACGACGGCGACGTGGCTGATGACCGCGACTTTGCTGATGGCGTTGACGACGCCGAGGGCCGTTTGTCGCTCGGCGACGAGGCGCCGGATGAAAGCGGCGCGATGATCGGCGGGGCGATGATCGGCGGGGCGCTGCGCGATGAGGCGGACGGCGAGGGCGACGACGGAGAGTTCGATCTCGGCCGCGGGAAGGACGGAGCGTCGCGCCCGACCGCCGCCGGCCGGCGCGGGCAACGCAGCAGCGGCGGCTTGGGCGAGATGGTCAAGGCCGTCATGGGCGGCGTCATTGGCCTGGCCATCGGCTACTACATCCTGCTCTGGCTGGGCAAAGACCCGATGCTGCTCAAGAGCTATCTGCCCGATTGGTTGGTGCCCTAAGCGGTCGTCGGGTGGGCATTTCCCACCAACACGAACGGGGCACGAATCACTCCGGTGAGCATGGCCCATCGCACCGCCCACCCGACTCGCTACTCGCCGTAGAACGCATCCGCGTAGATCGGGTTTAGCTCCACCGCCTTGCGGTAGTCGGCGATCGCCTGCTGGCTGTTCTTCTTGGCCAAGTGGCACCGGCCGCGGTCGTAGTAGGCGGCGGCGTGCTCGGGGTTCAGCTCGATGGCCTTGGTGAAGTCGGCGATGGCCAGCTCGTAGTCGCCCCGCTTCAGGTACACCATGCCTCGGTTGGCGTAGGCCTTGCACGACGTCGGCTCGCGGCGGGTCGCCTCCGTGAAGTCGGCGATCGCGTCGTCCAGCTTGCCGAGCTTGCGCGAGGCCTCGCCGCGCTGGAAATGCGCGTCGGGCGTCTGGCCGTCGATCTCGATGGCCCGCGAGAAGTCGTCCACGGCCTGCTGGTACTCGCCCTTACCCGCCTGCGCCAGGCCGCGATGGGCCAGCGCCGAAGCCGAGCGGGGATCGCGCTGCACGGCGAGACTGAAGTCGGCCAGGGCCTTGTCGTATTCGCCCGCGCGGAAGTGCACGTCGCCGCGCAGGTCGTACAGGGCCGCGCTGGCCGGCTCGGCCTCGATGGCCGCCGTGCAGTCGTCGAGCGCCTTGTCGAACTTGTCTTGAGCCACGTAGATTTCGACCCGCGCCCGCAGGGCTTCGATCTCCTTGGGCGCGAAGCGCAGCAGCGTGTCGAGGTCCTCCAGGGCCCGCGCCCGCTCGTTGCGCTTGAGCCAGCCTTTGGACCGCTCGAGGTAGATGGTCTTGTCTTGCGGGGCCAGGCGGATCGCCTTGTCGAAATCTTCCTGCGCCTGGTCCCATTGGCCGGCCTGAACGAAGGCCGTCGCCCGCAGGATGATGGCTCGTACGTTGTCAGTCTGTCGGCTGATGGCCGCCGTGCAGTCGTCGATTGCCGGCGTGGGCTGGCCGGCATCGAGATATGCCTGCGCCCGAGCCAGGTACAAGTCGGTCCGGGCGGGAGCGGCTGCGATGGCCTGGGAGAAGTCCTCGGCGGCCCGGCTGTGCTGCCCGGCTTTGATGTTCAGCGCCGCGCGGCGCAGCAGCAGCTCGACGTTTCGCGGATCGATGGCCAGCACGGCCCCGCAACTGGCGGCCGCCTGATCGTACTGCCTCAAGGCTTCGAAGGCGTCGGCTTGCATCAGGAATACGGCGGCATCCTTGGCGCCGAGCTGCACGGCCTGATTGAGATCGGCCAGCGCCTCTTCGTGTTTGCCTTGCTTGAGCCGGCATTTGCCGCGAGCCACGTAGTGCGGCGCATGGCTGGGCTGCTGGCGGATCGCCTCGTCGAAGGCGCTGCCCGCCACGGCCACGTCGGGCGACTCCAGCGCCGTCTGGCGCCGCAGCTCGACGATCCCGCTGTCGTTGGGATCGAGCTTGGCGGCCTGATCCAGATCCGGCAGCGCCTTGTCGGCGTGCCCGGTTTGCAGGTAGCTCTTGGCCCGCTCGACGTACGCCATGGCAAACCGCGGCTCGCGCTGGATCGCGGCCGTCTGGTCGGCGATCGCCAGGGCGTGATTGCCCGCCGCGGCGTGAGCCCGGCCACGGGCGTGGTAGGGCTTGAAGTCGTCGGGGTTCAGCTTGATCGCGGTGTTGAAGTCCTCGATCGCCCGCTTGGGGTCGTTGAGGAACAGGTGCGCCACGCCGCGGTTGGCGTAGGCCTCGAAGTAGTCCGGCTTCAGCCGGATCGCCCGGTCGAGGTCGGCCAGCGATTTGGCCATCTCGTCCAGTCCGCCGTAGGCGATGGCCCGGTTGAAGTGGGCCGCCGGGTCGGACGGGTTCAGCCGGATTTGGTCCTGGAAGTGGCCGATCGCCTCCTTGAATCGCCCCTGGAGCGTCGCCGCCATGCCGAGGAAGCCGTGGGCCTCCGGATGGTTCGGCTTGAGCTGCAGCAGGCGGTAGCAATCGTCGGCGAAGGTCTGGAATCGCTGCCGCTTGATGTTCGTCTGGATCCGCAGCTCCAGCGAGGCGTCGTGCTTGGCGTTCCGCTCCAGGGCCTTGTCGCAATCGGCCACCACCTCGTCGTAGCGGGCCAGCGCAAAGAGCGCCTTGGCCCGGCCGAAGTAGCCATCGGCCAAGTCGGGCGATTCAGCGATGCACTGCGTGAAGAGCGGCAGGGCCTCGGCCGCCTTGCCCGACTCCAAGAGCGACCAGGCCTGCTTGCTGTTCGGCCCGGCCCCATCGGCCTGCTCGGCGGGTTCGTCCTTGCTGCCGGGGGCTGGCGACTTGGCGCGGCCGACGCCGACGGCTTTGTCGAGCGCATCGTGCGACAGGGGGCCGCCGCCGGCCACGCCGCCCGGCGCGGCTTCGGCCGCCGCAACGTCGCCGTTGTTGGCCGAGCCGCGGCCATCGAGCGTTTTCGCCGGGCCGATCCGCAGCACGCTGCTGGGCCGACTGGGGCCAGCCGTCTCCGCGGGCGGGTCCTTGGGGTGGTGGGCCTTGAGGCGAATCTTGGCCGCGCCGCTCGGCGTGAGGTCCGTCAATTGCGGCTCCGGCTTGGCGGCCTCCGCGGGTGCCGCGGCAGTGCGTCTCGACGACGACCCCTTCGCGGCCGGCGGCTCGCCAGTCGGATCGGATTCCTTGGGCTTGGCTTCGACCTTTCGGAAACCGACGTGGGCGCTCGCGGCCTCGTCCTTCTCGGACTTGCCCGTCGCGTTGAACTTGCCCAGCGGCGGCTGCGACACGTGGCGCGACGGCTCGCCGGCCGGGCTCGTGGCGTCCGCGTGAGAGGAAATTTGCACCTCGGAGTGCTGGAGCGTCGGCTTGCTAGCGGACGAGCCGGCCTCGCTTTCGTCGGCCGTTTTGTCCTTGGTTCCCTGGGCGGATTCGCTCGATCCAGCGGCGGTCGCCGCGTCAGCTCCTCGGCGCGAGCTGCCGGACCGGCTCGACCGGCTGCTGACCAGGCCGGGGACCACCGACGGCCCCTGAGGCGCGTCGTTCGGCGACGACTTGGCGGCATCCTCGGGCTTGGCGACCCCCTCGGGCACGCGCGCAGCCTGCCATTCGGCCAGTGGATCTTTTGGCTTGTCGATCTTCTCGGGGACGATCTCCTTGATCGGCCCGCGGCGGGAGCCGCCGCCCAGGTTCACCGTCCGCGGCCCGCCAGTGGCGGCGGCGCTTGGCGGCGGAGACGGAGCTGCGGTCTTCGCACCGCCGGCGACGAACGGGTTCTCGCGCACCAGTCCTGCGGGCGCGGCGGCCGCCGGACCGGCCGGCGCGCTGGCCGGCGATTTCGCCTGTTGGGCAGGCTGCGGCCAGGGGGTCGCTGGGGGCGCGGCCGCAGTATTCTGCGGCGCAGGGGGCCCCGGCGGCATGCTCAAGCCCGGCCGATGATGCCGGGCGGCCGTCGTGGGATCGAGCTGCGTGGCCCGCGTGAAATCGGCCGTGGCCTGCTGCAATTGGCCCATCTTGCGATACGTCTCGCCCCGGTCGTGATAGACCTTGGCCAGCTCGGGCCGCATGGTGATCAGCCGATTGAAATCGGCCAGCGCGTCCTGATACTTCCCCAGCTCACGGTAGGCCAGGCCGCGATTGCCCAGGGCCTGCGCGAAGGTCGGCTCGATCTCGAGCGACTTCGTATAGTCGGCGATGGCCTCCTGAAGCTTGCCCAGGCGGGCGTAGACTTTGCCCCGTTCGTTGTATGCCCGCGCGTTGCGGGGATTGCGCTCGATGGCGGCCGAGAGCATCGTGAGCGTGAGCGGCGGATTGGCGTCCTGCAAGCTGGGGCCAAGCTCCGGCAGCGGCGACAAATCTTGGGCCGGCGCGAAGGGGCCGGCGGCGAATGGAGCTTGCCCCGCGGCGTGCGATCCCAGGAGCAAACTCGCTGCCAGCGCCGGCAGCAGGCGATGCAACACAACGGCCAAAACACTGGTCTTCATGCCTTCCCCCCCTGGCAATGAACCGCGACAGCGCCGCCCGCGCGCGAGGACCAACGGCCTGCGCACGGCGGCAAGAGAATATTCGGCGCACGTGGCAAGGCCGGTTTAAGCGAAAGAGTCGCCGCGGGCGGAAGAGTTCGCGCGGCCATAGCTTGCTTGCTGGCACGCCGGCGTTGGTATCGCTATGCTCAGCCAATGGTGGCAGAAGCGCCTTGGAGAAGGATTGCTGAGTATGAAGACGCGCATCGTTCGTATCGGTAAGTCGCGTGGCTTGCGCATTCCCAAGCCACTGCTTGACGAAACCGGGCTGGAAGGCGAAGTCGAGATTTCCGCCAACGAGGGTTCGTTGATCGTTGGGCCGGTCGCCAAACCCCGCGCGGGGTGGAACGCTGCATTCGCCGAGATGGCCCAGCGGGGCGATGACGAACTGCTCGACGGCGACCTCCCCACGCTGTCATCCTGGGATGAGGCTGAATGGGAATGGTGATCAAGCCCAAGCCCTGGTACGGGGTCGAGAATATCGCCGAGATCGATTCACCCGCGCTCTTGGTCTTCGCCGACCGCGCGCAGGAGAACATCGCGCGGATGGTCCGCTACGCGGGCGGCCCGCAGCGGCTGCGGCCGCACGTGAAAACGCACAAGATGGCCGAGATCATCCGCCTGCAGATGGCCGTCGGCATCGACAAGTACAAGTGCGCCACCATCGCCGAGGCGGAAATGGTGGCCCAGTGCGGAGCGGCCGACGTGCTGCTGGCCTATACCCTGTTGGGGCCGAAGGTGCAACGCTTCGCCGCGCTGGCCGCCAAGTATCCGCGGACGCGGTTCTCGGCCCTGGTGGACGACGAATCGGCCATCGCCCCGGCGGCCGCGGCGATGAAGGCGGCCGGCGCGACGGTCGAGCTGCTGGTGGATATTGACACGGGCCTGGGCCGCACGGGCGTCGCGCCGGGGCCGCGGGCCGAGGCGCTTTATCGCCTCCTCGCCAAGCACTCCTCCTCGCCCGGCATTCGCCCCGGAGGGCTGCACGCCTACGACGGCCAAGTCCGCGACGTCAACCTGCCAGAGCGCATCGCGCACGGCGACGCGGCCTTCGCCCCAGTGACCGAGCTTCGCAAGCGGCTGGAGCAAGCCGGGCTGCCCGTGCCGCGCGTGGTGGCCGGCGGCTCGCCGAGCTTTCCGGTGCACGCCCGGAGAACGGACGTGGAGTGCAGCCCCGGCACCTGCATCTTCTGGGACGTCGGCTACGGCTCGCGGTACACCGACCTGGATTTCCTGCACGCCGCCGTGCTGGTGACGCGCGTGATCAGCAAGCCCGGCAGCGGCCGGCTCTGCCTGGACCTGGGCTACAAGGCCGTCTCGCCCGACCAGCCGGAGAAGCGCGTCGAGTTCCCCGAGCTGCCCGACGCCAAGACGATCGTCCACAACGAAGAACACCTGGCCGTGGCCACGAGCTGTGCCGATGAGTTCAAGGTCGGCGACGTGCTGTACGGCATTCCCGTGCACGTGTGCCCGACGGTGGCGCTGCACCAATATGCCCATGTCGTCCGCGACGGCTGTGTTGTCGAGCGCTGGAAGGTGGTGGCGCGCGATCGGGCACTCACGATATGAGCTGCTCAGTCGGCTTCCAGCCGACCTCCCGTCTGCCACCCGTTTCAACGGGTGGTGACCGGTGCAATGATGGTGCGCGACCAGCCGGCTTCAGCCGGGCTTCTCGACATGTCTTCAGACAATGGCGCGCCTTAACGGTTGAAACCGCGTCGAGAAGCCCGGCTGGAAGCCGGCTCAATCATCGGGTCATTGACGCCTTCCCACCAGCTAAAGCTGGTGGCAGACTGGGTGTCGGCTGAAGCCGACAGAACATACAGAACATGTGGTCCGTCCGGGTTGTCCCAAGGGCACTCCGGTGCCGCGTGCAATTCATCCATTCGCCACGTCCCATGTCCCTCGACCTTCGCCATCGCATCTTCGATGAGCTGGATGGGCTCGTGCTCATCGACCCGCACACGCACATCAACCCGCACGCCCCGGCCTCCAAGACTTTGGCCGACATCCTCGGCTACCACTACTACACGGAGCTAGCCCACTCGGCCGGCATGCCGCGTGAGGAGATCGAGGAGCCGGGCGGCGCCCTCAAGAATCTCGATCCCAAGGAGAAGGTCCGCCGCCTCGTCCACAACCTGGCGCCGCTCGATAACACGGTGCAGTACAGTTGGCTGATCGAGATGTGCCAGGTGTTCTTCGGCTTCAAGGAAGATCATCTCACGCCAGACAACTGGGAGGCGCTCTACGACACGGCCGCCGCCCGCATGGCCGAGCCGGATTGGGAAGAACAAGTCCTCCGCCGCAGCAAGCTCGAGGCAGTGTTCCTGACGAACGACTTCGACGACCCGCTGGAGGGCTTTGACACCCGGCGGTATGTCCCGTGCCTGCGGACCGATGACCTCGTCTTCCATCTCGCCCGACCGAAGGTGCGGGAGCGACTCGAAAAAGCCACCGGCATCTCGCTCCGCGATTGCCGCACGCTGCGGCACGCGATCGGCAAGCTGTTCGACCACTTCACGGCCAAGGGAGCCCGAGCGTGCGCCCTCTCGCTGCCGCCGGACTTCGTGCCGCACAGGATCGACGTCGGCGACGACGTCGTGTCGGCCTCGGTCGATAAGGCGCTCGTGCACCTGCTGAAGCACGACGAAGAGTCGGACCCAGCCTGCCGCCACGGCGTCAGCCACTTCGTCTTCTGGAGGCTGGCCGAGATGTGCCGCGAGTACCGTCTGCCGTTCGACCTGATGATCGGCGTCAACCGGGCCGTGTACCGCGGCGGCGTCTACCAGGGGCAAGACCTGTTCGACAGCCGCGTGTCGCTGATCCAGTACCGCGAGCTATTCAACGCCTTCCCGGAGGTGACGTTCCCCATCTCCGTGCTAGCCAGCGTCACCAACCAGGAGCTGGTGGCCTACAGTTGGATCTTCCCCAACGTGGTGACCAACGGCCACTGGTGGTACAGCAACACGCCGGCCTTCATCGAGCACGACACGGCCGCCCGCCTGGAGGCGGTGCCGCGCACCAAGCAGATCGGCTACTACAGCGACATGTACAAGCTGGAGTTCGCGCTGCCGAAGTTCGCCATGTATAAGCGCGTGCTGGCCAAAGTGCTGGCCGAGCGCTTCGTCCTCGACCGCGGCTGGAGCGAAACGCGGGCGATCGAGCTGGGACGGCAGGTGCTGCGCGGGAACGTGGAACGCGTGTTCGGCGCTTGTGGCGCATAGCGGCGCGGCGGACAGGAGTCCGCCCTACGTAGGGCGGACACTCTTGTCCGCCGGCTAGTCCTCCAGCCCGTGCTCGCTCGCGTATTCCCGCAGGGCCGCGCTTCCCCCTTTGAAGCTATACGCCTGGTAGCCGGCGCGCTGCATCTTCTCGGCCGCCACCGCGGTCTGCAGGCCGATGGGGCAATAGAGAATGTACGTCTTGCCCTTGTCCAGCCGGCGGTAGTCGGCCAGCAGGTCGTCCAGTTCGTGGTGGATGGCGCCGGGGTAATGCCAAGCCGC
>JBGQHD010000103.1:0-10002 GCA_041497795.1 Planctomycetia bacterium | reverse complement strand
GTACAGCAGCGACGGCGCGGTCGGAAACGGCACCAGCGCCGGCAGCGAGAAGCTGGTCAGGCTGTTCTTCGCCAGCCGCTCGTCAGTGGGGACGCCGCCCGGGATGTCGCGGAGGTTGACGTCGATCTCGCCAAAGCGGATCGCCGGTGGCGCTTGCTTGGGGGACTGCCACTGGCCCCAAGCCGGTTTGAGCCAACTGGGGAAGAGCGCGTTGGCGGCCTGGTTGATCTCCAGCACGTCGGCCCGCGTCTGGTCGATCGCCTCGCGCCAATTTAACGCCAGCTCGCTCCAAGCGCGGCGCTCGCCTTCCGCGATCTCGGCGGCTTGGCGCCCGTGCTGCTCGTCGTGCAGGCGCAGCTCGGCCTGCTGCCGCTCGCTCAATTGTTTGATCTGGGGTGGATACTTGGCGTGCAGCTCTCGCAGCACGGTTTCGCGGCATTCGCGGACCATCGCCACCTGGCGCTGCATGGCGGCCTTGGCCTCACGCAGAGCGTCATCGCGGCGACGCGTGACCTCCTCCATGCGGCGATGGAATCGCTGTTCGCGGCGGATCATCTCCTCGTCGCGCCGCTCGGCGGCCGTGTGCAGGAACCGCTGACGCTCGCGGTCGGCTTCGTCCAGGCAGCGGAGCCGCACGGAGTCGCTCGCCCGCAGCCAGTCGGTCAATGCCGCCAACATCGCGCGGACTTGCCGCTTGCGCAGCGCGGCGCGGAACAGGAGCACGAGCCCGGCCAGGGCCAGCGTGGCCGCGGACACGGTCACCACCCAAGACAGCCCCTCGGGCTGGAAAACCGGGATCTGGTACACGATCGCGCCGAACAGGGTCAGCACGACCCACATGGCCAGAAAGGCGGGCCCCAGCCACAGCGCCTTGAGGATGGGATGGCGGCGGTAATCGCGGAGCCGTGCGGCCAGGGCTTCGGCCGAAGCCAGCATTTGTCCGAAAGTGGAGAACGGTTCCGCGGCCGGATCGGCTGCCACGACTTGCGCCTGCGCGCTGTCCGCTGCCATCGTCAGTTTCAGCTCTTGCCGCAGGCGATTCAGGTCGAGTTGCAGCTCGCCAAGGCGCTTGCCCTGTTCGGCGACCAGATTGAGCTTGGGCGTAAGCTGCCCTTCGAGCTGGTTCTTGGTAGCGTCGAAGAGGGCCGCGGCCTCCCACTTGCCCTCTTCGAGCTTCTTCGTGGCCGCTTGCTGCTCGTTCTCGAATTCGTCCGTGGCGGCCTGCTCGGCCTGGCTATAGGCACACTCGGCGGCGTTCAGCTCGTCGTCACCTTGCGCGGTGACGTTCTCGACCGTCCGGCGATACTCGGTCTGGAGTCGCTGGCTGTCGGCCGCGTGCCGCTCGGTGAGCTGCTGGCGCTCTTCTTGATGGTGCTCCGCGGCGTCGCGCGCCCGACGCTGGAAGCTCGTGCCGATCTCCGCTTCCCGCTGGGCGCGTTCGGCCGCAGCGCGGAACAGGTTGCGAATCAAGTTCGCATGACGTTCGCTGGAGAGGAGATCGTCCACGTGCGTCAGGAGTCAGGAGTCAGGAGCCAGGAATCAGGAGTCAGGAATCAGGAGTCAGGAGTCAGGAATCAGGAATCAGGAATCAGGAATCAGGAATCAGGAATCAGGAATCAGGAATCAGGAATCAGGAGTCAGGAGTCAGGAATCAGGAGTGAAGTTACACATGGCCGTCGTCATTCGTCATTCCGTCATTCGACATTCGTCATTTCAGTCCTCGTGCCGGCCGCGGCCGCATTCTTGATGACACTTCCCGAAGACGTGCGCCAGCCGGTTGATGTGCTCGACCGCGTCCTGGCAGGCCCGCTCCAGCTCGACGATGTACTTCTCCTCGAACTCCTGGCTCACCTGGTCGTTCCATTGGGCTTTGGCGTCGGCCCAGCGCAGCCGTAAGAGCTGCAGGGCTTGCCGCAACGAGCCGGCGCCGGCCGTAAGATTACCAGGATTCATGATATCACCGCATCACGATTGTTACTGAATGTCCTCGTCCTTCAACTGCTCTTCCGCCAGGGCACGCAGATGCCGCTCCCACAGGTCTTCGCCGGCCGGGTTGACCACGGCCACCAGCTCGTCGTGCGAGAACACGGCGAGGTAGCCCTGCGGTAAAGCGCAGGCGGCCAAGAGCGCCGGCCGCAGTGACACCAGCGCGGCCAACGGCACGGCCTCGTACTGGGGCGGCGCGCCCAGTTCCGGCTCCACCAATCCGATGAACCAGCCGGAATCGCCCGCAGGCGCCTCGATACGCTCCACAAAGACCTGCGCCTCGGCCGTGCATCCGGCCACCAGCACGACTTTCGCTTGCCAGTCCGGAAAAGCCGGCTCGATCTGCAAGTCGTAGGCTGCCTTCAGCGCCGCCTGTTGACAGGCGCCTTCGCCGATCGGTGGCGCTGATGGCTCGTTCTCCTCTACGTCGTCCGCGCGCTGCTCGGCGGCCTTGGCCGCACGCGAAGCGACGGCCGCTTCGATCGCGGCGTGGAGCTTATCGGGCGGCAGCATCTCGACCGCTTGCCGCTTCTCCAGATTCGGCGTGAATTCTCGCAGCGGCTGGAAGACGCTGCTGGCCGGCTGCAATTCCGCTTCCGGCTGGGTACGGGCAATGCTCTGCGGCTCGTGGCCGAGCGTCGCCGTTACCGGAGCGGCAGCCACGCTGGTGTAGGCCTCCAGCGACCCGATCATGCGCTCCAGCAGCGCCACCGCCCTCGGCAGCTCGATTTCGAGCAAGTCCCGCAAGCCGCTGACCTGGCCTTCGTATTCGGAGACTTCGGTCACCAGCGTGCGGCCCCAGGCGCGGACCGTGTCGATCTTGTCCTCGACGAACCGCACGTACCGCTTGGCCGCTTCCAGGGCCTTACGCTCCTGGTAGCAGGTGGGCCGCTGGCCGTCGAGCGTCTTGCGCTCGCATTGGTCCAGCTCGTTGCGCTTCTCCGCGACCAGGTCCCAGGAGCGCCGCTGCTCGCCCTTCCAAAAGATCGGCTGCTCGTCGCTGACCCAAGTCAGCCCCCGCTGCACCTCCATGCGCACCTCGTCCAGCGCCCGCTTGGCCGCGTCGCCGAAAGTGACGAGCGCCGCGCGGAAGTCGGCCAGTGCGGGAATGGAACGGACGTTAGCAGGCACGGTCAGAAGTCAGAAGTCAGACATCAGATGTCAGATAGGAGAGGATCAGAAGTCACGCGGCACCGCCGCGCCCCGATTTCCACGCTGGCGGTTTAGCGCCACGGACGCCGATTCATCGCGAGCTCCACGACCAACCTCACCGCTGCTGCAAGTACTCATCCGCCTTCTCGGCCTTGCGGAGCAGGAAGCGGACGTATTCGTCCAACACCTCCATAAAGCCGCTGAGCGATTGGATTTGCTGGCCGAATTCGTCGGCGAACTTCTGGTGCTCCTGGTCGCGCCACGACGCGCTGAGGTTCTGAAGCTGCGTCTGCGTGACGGTGACCTGGCGGCGGAGGTCGTCGCCGAACCGCCGCAGAAACTGGGCAAACCGCCGCAATTCGGCCGGATCGACAATGGCTTGAGACATGAGATGACCTGATGATGGCGATGATAGCCGAGAGTGGCGCACGCGGCTCGCGTGCCAGCCGATGCACACGCGGGCCGCGTGTGCCACGAACGGCCGGTCGCGGCGACGGCTCGAAGACGTGAACTCCTTCATTTCAATATAGTTGTGGCGGCACTGGCGGTAAAGCAGCCGAAGCAGCGGCGTGGCAGCACCCCGGCTGCTCCAAGCAGCCGGGGTGCTTGTCGCTCGCAGTGCTTGCGCCACCGGCTGCCCTCGACATCCCGCGGCGTTTCTTGTACCGTCCCGCCCTTCTCCAGCCGCCGGCGCTGAAGGTGCGTTCGCAAGGCAGTCTTGCGCGGCGGCAAGCAGGACGCGCACCTTGCCGCGATCCTGAGCGCTCCCTATCCCGGAAGTCAGGATGCCTCCGGCCGCCAGCATCCCCACGCCCGCGCCTCGCCAAAGCTGGCAGGATTTCGTCCTGCCGGTGGCGCTCGTGGCCAGCGTGCTGGTGATCCTGGTGCCGCTGCCGGCAACCGTGCTGGATGCGCTGCTGGCGACGAATATCACGATCGCCGTGATCATGCTGCTCACGACGATCTATGTGCGGATGCCGCTGGAGTTCTCGATCTTCCCGTCGCTGCTCTTGGCCACCACGCTGGCACGCCTGGTGCTCAACGTGGCCACGACCCGGCTGATTCTCACCAAGGCCGGCCCGCCGCCTGATGGCCTGAACGCCGCCGGCCTCGTGGTGCGCAGCTTTGGCGAGTTCGTGGCCGGCGACAGCATCGTGGTGGGGATCATCATTTTCGTGATCATCGTGGTGATCCAGTTTGTGGTGATCACCAAGGGTGCCACGCGGATCAGCGAGGTTGCCGCCCGGTTCGCCTTGGACGGCATGCCCGGCCGGCAGATGGCCATCGACGCCGACCTGCAAGCCGGCATCATCGACGAGCGCGAAGCCCAGCGCCGCCGCCAAGAGATCACCCGCCAGGCCGACTTCTACGGGGCCATGGACGGTGCCAGCAAGTTCGTCCGCGGCGACGCCATCGCCGGCATCATCATCACGCTGATCAACGTCATCGGCGGGCTGACGATCGGCGTTCTGCAACGCGGCATGACCCTCTCCGACGCGGGGGCCGTGTTCACGAAACTCACGATCGGCGACGGCCTGGTCACTCAGGTGCCGGCGTTTCTGATCTCGCTCGCCGCGGGCTTGCTCACCACCCGTAGCACCGAGAAGACCGACCTGCCGAGGGAGTTCCTCACGCAGCTTTTCGCCCGGCCGCAGGCGCTGATCGTGGCCGGGGCGTTCCTGTTCATCCTGATCGGCACCAGTCTTCCGAAGATACCGCTGCTGGTCCTCGGCTCGGCCTGCTTCGGCCTGGCCTACATGCTGGGCACGTCGGCGAAGGTGGCCCGAAAGGCGGAAGGGGCCGCGGCCGAGGCGGCCAAGAGGGCCGAGGCCCCGACGGAAGAGCCGCTGGAGAAGCTGCTGCTCGTGGACCCGATGGAGATCGAGATCAGCACCACTCTCATCCGCCTGGCCGATCCCAAACGCGGCGGCGAGTTGCTGGAGCGGATCCGTAACGTGCGGCAGCACGTGGCCACCGCCATCGGCATTGTGATGCCCAAGGTGCGGATCCGCGACAACCATCGCTTCGAACGCGACGGCTACCGCATCAAGATCGCCGACGCGGCCGTGGCCGAGGGCACGCTGATGCCGACTCGGCTCCTGGCATTGGAGTCGCCGGCCACCACCGGCAAGCTGCCCGGCATCGAGACCAAGGAGCCGGCCTTCGGCACGTCGGCCGTGTGGATTGAGCCGGGCCAGGTGGGCCAGGCCGAAACGCTGGGCTACACGGTCGTCGAGCCGGTCAGCGTGCTGGCCACGCACCTGCAAGAGGTGGTCCGCAACCACGCCGACGAAATCCTCACCCGCGACGCCACCAAACACCTGATCGACGAGCTGAAGAAGACCTCCCCGGCCGTGGTCGATGAGCTGATCCCCAAACAGATGTCGCTGGCCGAAGTGCAGGTCATTTTGCAGATGCTGCTGCGCGAGCAAATCCCTATCCGGCAGCTCGGGGCGATTCTGGAGACGCTCGGCGATTCGGCGCTGCGCCTGGCCAAGGACCCCATCCTGCTCACCGAACAAGTGCGGCATCGGCTGTCGCGGACGATCTGCGACCGATATCGCGGCGCCGACAAGCGGCTGCAAGTGGTGACGATCGACCCGGCGATGGAAGACCGCATTCGGGCCGGCGTCGAGGCCGGGCCGACCGGCCTGCGCATCCGCATGTCGCCACAAGCCATCAAGGCGACCTGCGACGTGATCGCCAAAGAACTCGAGAAGCTGGTCCGCGGCGGCCGGCCGCCCGTCGTGCTGGTGAACCCGCAGATTCGCCCGGCCCTCAAGCAGCTCACGTCGCCGCATTTACCCAAGCTCGTCGTGCTGTCCTACAACGAGATCACGCGGGATACGGTCGTGGAATCATTAGGGATGGTGAGTGACATGGTGCCGAAACCGTAGGGTGGGCATCGCCCACCAAGAGCAACCACTGTCGGTGGGCAATGCCCACCCTACGCAACTGACGACTGACAACTTACTCTATGGAAATCAGAACCTACCGTGCCGCCTCGATGCAGGAAGCCTTGGCCCTGGTTCGTCAGGAGTTGGGGCCGGAGGCGGCCGTGCTGCACACGCGGGAAGTGAACGGCAGCCGCTTGCTGCGGTGGATTCCCGGGCTGCGGAAGATCGAAGTCACCGCCTCGCGCGATGTGAATGTGGCGTCGCGCCTGCCGCCACGTGCCCAAAGCGTAGGGTGGGCAATGCCCACCGGTACCAGCCAACCCTTGGTGGGCGGAGCCCACCCTACAGGCCTGGCCGACGAGCTGAAGTCGCAGCTCAGCGACCTCCAGGCCCAGGTTGCCGCGCTGTGCCAGAAGTCAAAATCCTCCGGCCGGGCGGACGTGCCGCAGGAGCTGTTTCAGGTCTATACCGACCTTATCGAGGCCGACATTGGCGAGGACCTGGCCCGCGAGCTGATCGAACGGCTGCGGGCCGCCGCGCCGCGGCACGAGCTGGCCGATCCCGAGATGACCAAGGCCCGGCTGGCCGGCATGATCGAGGCCGATATCTCCGTGGCCGGGCCGGTTCGCGTGACGCCGGGCCGCCGTCGCGTGGCGGCACTGGTCGGGCCGACCGGCGTGGGCAAGACTACGACCATCGCCAAGCTGGCGGCCAACTTCCGCCTTCGCGACAAACGCCGCGTCGGCCTGATTACGGTCGATACCTACCGCATCGCGGCGGTCGAGCAGCTTCGCACTTACGCCGACATCATCGACCTGCCGATGCAAGTGGTCTCCACGCCGCGCGAAATGCGCGAGGCCGTGGCCCGCATGGCGGACCTCGATTTGATCCTCATGGACACGGCCGGCCGCAGCCCTCGCGACGAGGTGAAGCTCAACGAGCTGAAGATGTTCCTCAACGAAGCTCAGGCCGACGAGGTGCACCTGGTGCTCTCCAGCGTGGCCGGGGCGGCGACCTTGCAGCGGACGGCCGAGAAGTTCGGCGAAATCGGCACCACGGCGCTCGTGCTCACGAAGCTGGACGAAGCCACCGGACTAGGCAACCTGCTGCCGCTGCTGCGCGGCAGCCGCCTGCCGCTGAGCTACGTAACCAACGGACAAAACGTGCCCGACGACATCGCCCCGGCCGAGCCGTACAAGCTGGCGCGGCTGATGCTAGACGTGGCGGCGGCGTAAGTGGGGCACGTTTCGAGCTAACCTGGAGTGCGGTGACTCGTCACCGCTTTAGGATTTTCGGTTATTTGTTGTGACGTGGCGCGAAAGCCAAGCCATGAGTTCCTCGTCGCCCAAAAATCCGAAAGCGGCGACGAGTCGCCGCACTCCAAAGCGATAGCCGTGCACGTTGGAAACGGTCCCACGAGACGCATGAACGATCAGGCCAACATCCTTCGGCAGCTTGTGCTCCAGGAAGCCGCCAGTCGACGGCCCAGGGCGGCCGATGCCGCGCTAATCGTGGTCGCCGCCGGCAAGGGTGGCGTCGGCACGACGACGGTCGCCGCCAACCTGGCCCTCGCCTTGGCTCGCGGCGGCCGTGGCTGCGTGCTGGTGGATGGCAATCCGCACAGCGCCGACGCCACGACGCTCTGCGGTCTCGATGCGCAGTTCGGCATCTCGCACGTGGTAGCCGGCTGGCGGAATGTCGAAGAGACGCTGCTGGCTGGCCCCGGCAATATCCAATTGCTCCCCGGCGTCTGGGATCGCGAATACGACGACCAATGGACCGAGCTGGCACAGTCACGCTTGATCAAGGAGCTGCGAGCACTCGGCCGCCGCGCCGGCTTCGTCGTCGTGGACGCCGGCTGCGGCCTGGGGTCGATCCTGGGGCGTTTCTGGCGGGCCGCCGATATCGTGCTGATGGTCACGACGCCGGAGCCGTTGGCGATCATGGACGCCTACGCCGCGATCAAGGTCCATGCCGAAGGGGCGCGAACGCCGGTACACGTGCTCGTGAATCGGGCCACCGACACGCAACAGGCCGCGGATGCACAGCAGCGCGTGTCCCGCGTGTGCCATCGGTTCCTGGGGCTGACGATCCACGACGCCGGCTACCTGCCGATTCTGCCGAGTTCCGCCGGGCGGACCGCGCAGGATGATCTGTTCGTGCTGCAAGCGCCTGAATCGACAGCGGCGCGGTATGTCGATCGTCTCGCCCAGACGATGGCCCAGCCAGCGACACTAGCCCGACGCGCAAGCGAGACACTAGCCCGACGCGCAAGCGAGGGCGGATCCGGCGAATCCACGACTAACCCCAGCGCCTCCCTCGCTAGCGCGTCGGGCTAGTATTGATGCAATCGATCAGTCAACGACTCACCCAGCAAATCCACTCAACCTTGGCATTTTCAACGTCCGATAAACACCAGGAGCGTCTTCAGGCACGAGCGTGTCAAAATGTAACGATCGGGCAAAGCCAACCGACGACCAGGAGGCGACAGCATGGGCCGTACCTATGCGGGCATCCTGGGAACGCTGGCCTGCCTGACCACCGTGGCGCGGGCACTGTTCGCGGGCACGGCGGGAGAAGCGACGTTGCTGCACGCCTGGTGGGCCATGTTGACGCTGGCCGCTGTCGGGGGAATCCTCGGCAGCCTGGCAGGCGCGGTGGTGGAAGAAGCCGCGCACAAGCAAGTCGAAAAAGAGTGGGCCGAGCCGAAGCCGACCGCCCCGGCCGCCGCCAAATGACGCGGCAGCCGCCGGCACACATCACCTGAGCCTATCACCCTTTGATTTGGCACCCGGCTCGCCCGCTGCGTCACGTGACCTCGTTGCCGACAGACATTCACGGAGGATTCGATGGCAACCGCTCTTGCGCCCGAAGACGTCGCCCAACTGTGGCTGGACTTCAAAGCGAATCAAGATAGCCAGGAGCTGCGCAATCGGCTCGTCGAGCAGTACCTGCCGCTGGTGAAGTACAACGGCGAGCGCATTTGGGCCCGCCTGCCCGAGGGCGTCGAGCTGGACGACCTGATCTCGGCCGGCGTGTTCGGCCTGATGGACGCCATCGAGGCCTTCGACCTGAGCCGCGGCGTGAAGTTCGAGACGTACTGCGTGCCGCGCATCCGCGGGGCGATGCTCGACGAGTTGCGGACGATGGACTGGGTGCCGCGTTTGGTGCGCAGCAAGGCCTCGAAGCTGAACGAAGCGGTCAAAACGCTCGAAGCCCGCTTCGGCCGCCCGGCGGGCGAAACCGAGCTGGCCGAGCACATGCAGATCAGCGTCGAGGAACTGGAACGGCTGATGATCGAAGCCTCGGCCGTGAACCTCATCAGCCTCAACAAGAAGTGGTACGAGACCGACAGCTACAAGGACGTCCGCGAGATCGACATCCTGGAGGACAAGAAGGGCGAGGACCCCACCCGCCGCATCCAGAAGAACGACCTCATGCGGCTGGTGACCAAAGGGCTGAACCGCAACGAGCGGCTGATCATCATCCTCTACTATTACGAAGAGCTGACGATGAAAGAGATCGGCGCCACGCTCGATCTCTCCGAAAGCCGCGTCAGCCAGATGCACAGCTCGATCGTGCAGCGCCTGCAGGGGCAACTGCTGCGGCGTCGGCCGGAGTTCAGCACGACGTAGGCGGGCCGTGGCGTGGTTCTGGACGGCAATTGATGCGCGCCGTGGCATTCGTGCGTTGTCCCAAGCCACGAACCATCCGCCCCGCGAGCCAGCCTTGGCACGGCCCATTACTGTCTTATTACGTCATCGCCTGCCCGCCCCCTCGCAAGCCGAAGGCTTGCCAGCCATTAGCCGGGGGTAAGCGCAGCGTCACCCCCGGTCATCTGTTTACATCACGTCATCGCACCCCGGCAGGGGTGCCAGCGCGCTAGACGCTGGCACCCCTGCCGGGGTGCGTCGCCTTTGGTCGCCGGCGTCCGGCGGTGCGCTGCGCGACCGCCGGCTAATGGCTG
>JBGQHD010000102.1:0-10002 GCA_041497795.1 Planctomycetia bacterium | reverse complement strand
CGCCACCTCGTCGATCGCCGCCAGCTCGGACGCCTCGGCCTCCGGCCCACGAGTGCGCAGGTGCACGCCGCGGAGCGTGATGCCCTCGCCATCCACCAGACGGGCCGAATCGACCGACACCTCCAGTTGCGGAAAGCGGGCGGCGAGCCAGGCCTCGGCCTGGCGGCGAATCTCGTCGTCCACGTGCCGGTCGATGTACAGCCAGACCCCCAGCCCGGCGAGGACCGTGGCGATCAGTCCCCACTTGAAGTAGGCCAGTCCGTGGCGAATGACGGCGTGGATGGCGACGGCTCCGCAAGCAGCTAGCACGGTCCGCGCCGGGCTCGGCGCGGGGCGGGAGCGTAGCAACTAACGGCCGACGCCGATAGAGAAGGCGGAGCGACCCGACACTAACTAACCCGACGCGCAAGCGAGGGAGCGCGAGCGGTTCTCCCTCGCTTGCGCTTCGGGCTAGTGTTCCGGCTCGGCTGGCTGCTCGCGGGGCTTGTTATCGTCGGTCGGCGCGGGCTGGAGCCAGTCGCCGATCTGGGCTCGGCCGTCCGCGGGTACGCGGCCCACGGGCCGTCGCCCCTTCCGCCATCCGAGGATGCGAAACGCCAAGAAGCCGACGACCACGACGAAGACGCCCGCCAGGGCCGCCCACATCCACCACGGCTCTTTGGCCGGCGGCGGGCGCGGGTGCCAAATCACGCGGCCGATGATCGCGGGGGCCAGCATGGGCCGGGCGCTCGACTTGGCGTCTCCGGGTTGATAGGCTTGCATCTTGAAGAAGTAACCGACCAGCGTGACGCGCTCTTCGACTTCGCCGACCTTCAGGCCCGGCGGCAGCTCGGAAGTGATGCCCACGTAGAGCCAGGCCTTAGCCTGCTGGGTCCAACCCCAGAGTTCGTACACTTCCTTTGCGTCGGCGACGTTCTCCTCCTCGACCTCGGTACGATCGATTCGCCGCAGGTTGAGATCGATCTGCACCAGCTCGCCGCGGTGCTCGGGGGCGAACTGGTGAAAGTCGTTGAACTTGGGATCGCGGCGAGCGTCCTTCTGCAGGACCTCCAGCGGCTGGCTGTTGGCCTTCTTGAGCAAGTGGTAGTAGGCGTGCATTTCGCGCGGGTTGGTCTTCAGCAGGCCGTCCTGCACCACACTCAACAACTCTTTGAGGCGCTCGCGCTCCAACTGCTCGTCATCGAGCGGGGCCGGCGGCGGCACGTCGGCCAGCGATTTCGGCGGCGGGCGGTCCGTGGACTTGGCGGCGGGCGACGGGTCCGACGACTTCGGCGCCGGGGCCTCGATGGCGGTCTTGTCGCCGGGCGCTACGACGGTCTTCGCCGTGGCGGTCTTCGCCGTGGCGGTCTTCGCCGTGGCAGTCTTTGTCCCAGTGGTCTTCGCCGCAGCGGTCGTAGCGGCGGCGGTTTTCGCCCCATCGGCGGCGGCCGGTTGCTTGTCGTCGGCGTCAGCCGGGGGAGCCCCGCCCTGGTTGGTTTGCCAAACGAAGAAACTGAACCAGTCGGTGCGGCTCCGCACCGTCGGAATCAGCACGCAGAGCATGACCAGCAGCAGGACCAGGGTCGTCAGCCGCGACCGCTCCGCGCCACGAAACAGCCGGCGGTCTTGGCGGGCGCGGCGCATACGGTTGACCTCGTCAGCTCGGTCGGTTAGCGAAGGCATGCGACTGGTGTCTGTGGCCGGGCGCCAAAGGGTCAGGGCCCGCCCCCCATTTGGCCGATGGAAATCTTGGTGAGCGGCGCGCCGGTGGCGGGCAGTTTTTGCCGAGTACAGACATCCACGACTTGCATCAGCCGTTCATAGAGCAGATCGTTGGAAGCTTGCAAGTTAATGCCTTCGTGGCTGCCCACGAGCTTCTGGGGGAGCACAGCGTTCAATTGCGCCAGGACTTGATCGAGGGGCCCCGAGACGGCCTGGTCGGCAATCTGGATGCGGGAAATCTCCCCATCCTGCGTGGAAAACACTTGCACGGTGAGCAGCTCGCCAAACTCCTCCTTATCCGGGGTGAGTTCCAACTGCCCCGTGCTGGGACCGTCAGACGTGGCCTTGGCCGGCGGCATCCGCAGTGAGACCTGCGATTCCACGGCGGAGGGGCGGAAGGTGAGGATGAAGAACGCCAGGAGCTGGAACGCCATGTCCAGCATGGCGGCCATGTTCAACGTCACCTCGCCGTGCGCGCGGGGTTTTTTCTTGTATCGCCGCATTTAGTTCCCGCCTCCCGGCGCCCCACCACTGGCTTGCCGCATCACCATGAAGTCGAACTTGCGACAACCCTCGGCCTGGCACGCCGTGACCACGCGCATCAGGAACCGCACCAGCACCGTGCGGTCGGCGCGGATCACGACCGTGATCGGCAGCTCGTCGCCCTTCGTGTAGCTTTTCACGGTCCGCAAGCGGAACTCCTTCTCACTCCTGATGAATCCTTCGATGCTCGGCTCCTCCTTGCCGCGGACCATCAGCTTGCCATCTTTGTTGAGGTTGAGGACCAGTAGTTCCCCCACGCCCTTGCTATCCACGGGGCGCGCCGATCCCACCACCGGCAGCTTGAGACTTGTATCCGTTTCCGCGGCCTTGAAGTTGATCACCAGCATGAAGAAGGTGATCAACTGGAAGACCATGTCCAGAATCGGAGTCAAGTTCGGCTCGGCTCGATCCGCACTATGCGCTGATCCGGACATCGTTCATTCCAGCAAAAGGGTCGATGCGAGGACGGTTACGACGTGGCTGGTTGCGGATGCGGCTGCTCACGATGCGGCCGCTTACGACGCGGCTTGTCCGGCCCGCGGCTTCGCCAGACGGGCGATGGCCCGCAGTTGGTCGTCGGCCAGCAGCGTGGTCTTGCTGGTGATGGTGGAGATGCGATTGCGAAACACGGCGTAGAAGTAGATCGACGGCACCGACAACATCACCCCCTCGAACGTGAGCACGAGAGATTCCGAAATGGCGCCCGCGACCTCGCTGGCCTTGAGCGCCGCGCCGGCGATGGCGATGATGCTGAAGGCAGCGATCATCCCCTTGAGCGTCCCCAGCAGCCCGATCATCGGTCCCAGGGTCCCCAGCACGGCCAGGATGGTGATCTTCTTTTCCATTTCCACGGTCATGGTGTCGGCCTGGCGGTCGAGCTTCTCGCGGGCCTCGTCGATGCCGTGCTGCAATTCCACGACCCCCGCGACGAGCGCGCGGCTGAAGTACGAATCGTCCCCGCGGAGCGTGTCGTAGAGCTGCTGGATGTTGCGCTGGCCGATGAGGTTCTCGCATTCCGCCAGGATTTCCGGCGGCGCGGCGACGGATTGCCGCAGCTCGAGAAACTGCTGGATGACCACGGCCACGAAGTAGAACGACAAGAGGAAGATGAAGATCCCGATCGTGCCGGAGACTCGGATGATCCACCACAACATGTTGCCGCCCGCCTCCGGCTTGTCCGCGGCGCCTTCCTCCGCCCCTTGGGCGAAGACCACCGTGGGGTGCAGCACGAGATAGGCTGCCGCGGCGACGATCAGCAGCAGCAGGCAGAAGCGGGCGCAGCGCCATAAAGCGGGATGTCGCAGGGACAGGTTCGGGAGGTTCATGACGGCTCTCGCGGTTGGCATGTGGGGGGGCGGACGATCGCCGCCTTGACCTGATGGAGTGTCGGGGCCTCGGCGCTGAGGGCGCCGCATTCATTCGCGCTAAGGATTCTTGGCGCTAGGACTCATGGACTCACGCTCGGGCTAGCTTCATTGTGCAGCGCACAAACTTCATTGTGCAGCGCACCAGCGGCTCCGGCAAGACACGCAGCGCGGGTTCTTTCCCCGGCGTGCAGCCAAGCTCGAGAACCGTCAACCCCGGACGAACGGGAAAACACGGGACAAGTTGCGGAGATGATATCACCGCTGGCAGAAGAACTCCCGCGATCGAGCGGCCCGCACATTGCCCCTATGCCGAACCCTGGCCCCTATGCCGAACCCTGCCCCGATGCCGAACCCTGCCCCGATGCCCGGAATTCCTGCGTCCCCGAGCCCGCACGCAGTCACACCGCCGTCACTTCAAAATCCGCCGTAGTCGTGGCCACGTCACCTCTTCCGTGCGCGCCGAAGCGCTCACGTGCTGATCAAATTCACGCTACGATCCCCTGTTCGATCTGTCAAGGGTGGGGAATCCGAGCGGTTGACGCCAGAAGCCCGGCTTCTCCAAAGAAGCCGGGCTTCTTTCGCGGGCTTCGGACGTCATTCGAGCACGCTTTCGCCGTCCCCCGGGGCGGCTTCCAGGTCGTCCGCGCCATTCTGGCCGTCGTCATCCACTTCGCAGGGCACCTCGCGCCATTTGATCATCGTGATCTCGTTGCCGCTTTCGTTGAACCGCACTTCGTCCATGAACCACTGGATCAGCATCAGCCCGCGACCGTTCTCTTTCTCCAGGTTTTCGGGCGTCTGCGGATTGGGCACGGTCGATACGTCGAAGCCGGGGCCTTCGTCGCGGATCACGATCGACGCCTCGCGGTCGGTGATCTTGCCGTAGACGTGAATCCGCCGGCTGGCGTACGGCTCCAGCGCCCGCCGCTCCTCCACCGGGTCCAAATCGGCCTCCAGCAGCCGCGAGCGAAACTCGTGCAGCTCCCCGCTCGTCAGCTCCAGGTTGCCGTGGTACAGGGCATTGAGCAGCGCCTCCTCCAGGGCGACCCCCACCCGCACGCGACCCGTCTCGTCGCACAGGCTTACTGCCGTCAGCGCCTGCTGCACGTGATCGACCAGCGGCGCGACCAGCTCCGGGTCGTTCTCCAGGCAGAAGCTGAATTCGGTAGCGGTGAGGAACTTGAGGAGCTGCGTCTGGCTGCGCTCCGCCCGCACCATCGCCAGCACTTGCTCGACGGTCACCAGCAGCCGATCGGCGAGCTGCGACTTGGGCACGTAGCTGGCCGCCCCGCGCTCCAGCGCCGCCACGGCGATGTCCTCGCTGCCGTGCGCCGTGACCAGCACCACCGGCACGCGCGGGAAGTGCTCGCGCGTGTACGTGACCAGCTCCAGCCCGTCCATCTCGGGCATTTGCAAGTCGGTGACGATCAGGTCCGGCAAGACGCGGGTCATACGCTCGGCCGCCTCGGCGCCGTTGTCGGCATAAGCGACAGTCAGCCGCTCGTTCTTCTCGAGCAAGCCGCCGACCAGCCGCTGATCGACCTTGGAATCGTCAACGACGAGAATGGTGGTCATGGTCGGGTCAGGGGGCAGGGGGCAGGAGTCAGGAGTCAGGAGTCAGGAGTCAGGAGTCAGGAGTCAGGGGTCAGGGGTCAGGGGTCAGGGGTCAGGAGTCAGTCCCTGATTACTGACTCCTGTCTCCTGACTCCTGGCCCCTGGAGTTGTCGCTTTCCTCAACGAATTTGACAAGGGCCGCCGTCAATTGCTCGACCGCCGTGATGAGTGCGTCGGACACGGGTGCCGCCGGCGCCAGCTCTCCCTGTTTGGCCAGCATTTCCAGCCGTTCCGCTTGCTGATACACGTCGGCTGCGCCGAAGTAGCGGGCCGAGCTTTTGATCGTATGGGCGGCCCGGCGGAGGCTCGTCGCATCGCCGCTTGCCAGGGCGCGGCGGATTTCCGCCACGCGCTGCGGCGCCTCCGTCAGGAAGGCCTCGGCCAGGTCTCGCAGCAAGTGGCGGTCGCCGTTGACCGCGCGCAGTGCGGCATCCCAGTCGATCACCGGCGCCTGCTCGGCAGCGCCGGAAGCCGGTCGAGTGGTATCCGCTTCGCTGGACAACGCCGTGGGGCCAACCGCCCGCTCGATCGCGTCAAGCAGCTCGCGCGAGCGAATCGGCTTGGAGACATAGTCGTCCATGCCGGCCTCCAGGCAGCGCTCGCGGTCTCCCCGCAGGGCGTGGGCGGTCATGGCAATGATCGGCACGTGCCCACCGCGAGAGCGCTCGTGTCGGCGGATGGCGGCCGCCGCCTGCAGGCCGTCCAGCTCGGGCATTTGCACGTCCATCAGCACCACGTCAAATTCCTGCGCCTGCACGGCGGCGAGGGCCTCACGGCCGTTGCCGACGACGGTGACGGAGTGCCCCTGCCGCTCCAAGAGCGCGATGGCCAGCTTTTGATTGACCAGGCTATCCTCGGCCAGCAGGATACGCAGCCCTCGGAGTCGGCGGGCCGCCGCGGCTTGCGGCTCCTCGTCCGGCGCCACGGCCCCCAGCGCCGCCACGATGGCGTCGAACAGCTCCGACTGCTTAACCGGCTTCAAGAGGTACGCAGAGATGCCCAGCTCGTCGCATTGGCTTCCCGCGCCGGGGGTTTCGCCCGAGGTGAGCATCATGATCACCGCGCTGCGGAGCCGATCGTCTTGCTGAATCTGCCGGGCCAGGTCGAAGCCGTCGGTCTGCGGCATGTGGCAGTCGGTCAGCACCAGCTCGAAGGCCTGGCCGCCGGCTTGCGCCGCGCGCAGGGCTGCCAGGGCCTCGCTCGCGCCGGCCACGGCCGTCGGCAGCATCCGCCAATTGCGGAGCACCTCTTCCAGGATGCGGCGGTTGGTCGCGTTGTCGTCCACCACCAGCACGCGCAGCCCCTGCAAGGGAACTGCGGCGCGAGGCGGCTCCGCGGGCGGTTCGTCGCACACGCCCAGCCGGGCGGTGAAGTGAAACTCGCTGCCCCGGCCGACTTCGCTTTCGACCCAGATTCGGCCCCCCATCAGCTCCACCAGCTTGGCGCAGATCGCCAGCCCCAGGCCGGTGCCGCCGTACTGCCGCGTGGTGGAGCTGTCGGCCTGGCGGAACGATTCAAAGATCATCTCGCGGCGGTCGGCGGGAATGCCGATGCCCGTGTCGCGCACGGTGAAATGGAGCAGCGCCTCGCGCGCGTCGCCCGCTTCGCGCGCGACGGTCAAGACCACCTCGCCTTCGTGCGTGAACTTGATCGAGTTGCCGACCAGGTTGACGATCACCTGCCGCAGCCGCGCGCGGTCGCCGACCAGTCCCTGCGGCACGTCAGGCGCGATTTCGTAGGTCAGCTCCAGCCCCTTGGCGTGGGCCCGCACGGCCAGCGACTTCATCGTGTCGCCCACCGTCTCGTGGAGGTCCAAGGGCAGCGCATCGAGATCGACGCGGCCGGCCTCGATCTTCGAGAAATCCAGCACGTCGTTGATGACCGTGAGGAGCGACTCGCCGGATTCCTGGACCAGCTTCAGGTACTCGCGCTGCTGGGCCGAGAGCGGCGAATCGAGCACCAGCTCGGTCATGCCCAGGATGGCGTTCATCGGCGTGCGGATTTCGTGGCTCATCGTGGCCAGGAACACGCTCTTGGCACGGTTGGCCGCCTCGGCGGCTTCTTTGGCCGCCAGCAGCCCTTCGTTGGCCTGCTGCCGTTCGAGGAACAGGCCAATCTGGCTGCCGACGGCGGCGAACATCTCGAGCAGGGCCTTGTCGGGCTGGCGGATGTCGCGGCTGAAGAACTCGATAGCCCCCAGCACCTTGTCGCCCAGGCGAATCGGAAAACCCAGCGCGGCGTGCAGTCCCTCTTCGGCGGCATGGGGCGCGCGGGGGAAGTTCGAGTCTCGCGTGACGTCGGGAATCCACGCCGGCGCGCCGTTGGCCCAGACCCGGCCGGGCAGGCCCACGCCGGGAGGGAACTGCGACTGCCGCGTCGCCCGAGCGAACCCTGTCACGGCATGCTCGGGCCGTTGCCAAAACTCGACGCATCGCAAGACGTCGGCGGCCTCATCGACCGTCCACAGGGCGCCGACGTCCCAGCCCAGCCCTTCGCACATGACCTGCAGGAGGCTCGTCGCGGCTTCGCGCAGCGTGCCGGATTCGGCCAGGATCCTCGTGGCGGCATGCTGCGCGGCCAGCCGCCGCTCGGCGCGCTTGCGACCGGAGATATCGTGCACGAAAGCGTTGAAGACGTAGGCCTCGCCCAGCCGCACCGGCGAGATCGTCAGCTCGATCGGGAACTCCTGGCCGTCGCGGTGCAGGGCCGTGATCTCGATCCGCGTGTTGAGCAGCGGGCCGACCTTGGTCGCCAGGAAGTGCCGCAGCCCTGTGGTGTGCGCCTCGCGGTACTGCGGCGGGATGATCGTCTCGGCCAGCGACCGGCCGACGATTTCATCGCGCTTCCAGCCGAACGTGATCTCGGCCTGGCTGTTCCAGTCGATGACGTCGCCGCGGGCGTCCATGGCCACGAAGGCGTCGTTGGCCGTGTCGATGATCAGCCGCGTGCGCTGCTCGCTGTGCCGCAGGGCCTCTTGGGCCAGCTTTTGGGCGTTGATGTCGTGCGAGATGCCGAACGTGCCGATCACCTTCCCCTCGCCGTCGCGGAGCAAGGTCTTGGTGGTCGAGACCCAGCTCTTCGTGCCGTCGGGCCAGGTCGGTCGCTCTTCCTTGCCCACCAGCGGCTTGCCCGATTGCAGCAGCTTCCGCTCGTCCTCCAGGGCCTGCCAGGCGTACTCCACGGGAAAGAAATCGGCGTCGGTCTTGCCCACGGCGTCGGCGGGATCGGCCAGCTTCAGCCGTTCCGCGAGCGCCCCACTGATCTTGAGGAACCGGCTTTCCAGGTCCTTGAAATAGATGACGTCGGGATGATGGTCCATGAGCGCGTGCATCAGGTTGCGCTCGCGGTCCAGCTCGGCCGTCCGTTGCCGCACGCGCGATTCCAGCTCGGCGTATGACCGAGCAAGCTGTTCGACCATGCGGTTGAAGGCCGATTGCAGCTTCCCTAGCTCATCGCGAGAGCGGACGTGCACGCGGGCGTCGAACTTGCCGTCGGCCAGCCGGTCGGCCTGCTCGGCCAGCTCGACGATCGGCTGGGTGAATTGTCGGCTGAGCAGGTAAGCCCCCACGAGCCCCCAGATCAGCAGCGCGCCCCCCAGCGCGAACACCGCCCTCCGCAGGTTGGCCAGCGGCGCATGCGCCTCGGCGACGTCGATCTTGGCCAACAGGCCCCAGCCCTGATAGCCGAGGGGGCGAAACGTGGCCAGCACGTCCGACCCGCGCCGGTCGGACATCCGCAGCAGCTTGGTGCTGTCGGAGAATTCGCCGTCGAGCCCGCGGGCCAGCAGCGGCAGCTCTTCCGCCGTGAATTCCACTCCGCCGCCCAAGCGCGGCGGTGCCAGCAGGTGAATCTTGTCCCCGCGCCGCACGCCCACCTGAAGCTCGCTGGTCGTATCCATGCCTGGGGGCGGCGTCAGAACCTGCAGCAACGGCTCCGCCTCCGCGATCGCCAAGAGCACGAACCTCGTTTGGCCGTCGAGCACCAGGGGTCCGGAAAGCGTGACGCGCGGCGCGCCGTCGATTGTCCGGGGCATGCCGAGGTAGGAGCCGGCCAGGCCCGCGCGAAAGGCCTCGTCGGCCAGCACGGTTTCTTCGCCGGTCGCCCCCCGCGTCGACGTCACGATGCGGCCTCTGGCATCCGCGATCGACAGCGCGAGAAACTTGCCCACGGCGCCGCGCGACTCGCCGTCGCGGTCGATGCTCTGCACGGCGTCCAGCAGGATTTGCCGCGTCTCGGCCTGGAATTCCTCGAAGGTGAGGCGGCCCGGCTTCTCCCCCTCCTGCTCCCCCGCGGCGTGATCGGCCAGAAGCTGCCGCAGCCGCGTGCGGCTGCTGACCAGCGCCAGCCGCTCTTCCTGTCGCCCGATATACGAATTGAGCAGGGCCTGCCGTTCGGAGGCGTACAGCCGCAACCGGGCGTGAATCTGCTCTTCCAGCATCTGCCGGCCGACGTAGTCCACCGCCGCCGTCAGCACGACCACCAGGGCCACGACCCCCACGGCCACCAGCAACGTCAGCTTGCGTCGGATCGTGTTGCGGAACCCAAGCACGGGCGAATCCTCGACAGTTCACAGCGGCGAAACCGCCGCCGCCAGGGAGGAGAACAGTCTGCCGGGCGAGATGAGTCGTACCCCGTGATTATCGCACAATTCGGCCGCAACGCCACGGGGGCGACGCAAGCGAATAAGGCGAACGGGGTCGGGGGGGGGGTTGTGCGCAAAGCGCACCCCACCAGTCGGCACACGGCAATTTGGCCGCAAAGGAACAACGCCCCCGGG
>JBGQHD010000101.1:0-10023 GCA_041497795.1 Planctomycetia bacterium | reverse complement strand
GGGTTGACGGCCCCGCGATAGTCTTCCCGCTGCGGGTGGACTTCGGGGTCGCCGTAGACCTCGCTGGTCGAGGCTTGCAGCACCTTGGCCCGGCAGCGCTTGGCCATGCCCAGCACGTGGATCGCGCCGAGCACCGACGTCTTCATGGTCTTGATGGGGTTGTATTGGTAGTGGCCGGGGGCCGCCGGGCAAGCCAGGTTGTAGACTTCGTCCATCTCCAGCCAGATCGGCTGGGTGACGTCGTGCCGCACCAGCTCGAAATTGGGCAGGCCCAGCAAATGCGCGACGTTGGTCTTCTGGCTGGTGAAGAAGTTATCGAGGCAAATGACGTCGTGCCCTTCGGCGACCAGGCGCTCGCAAAGGTGCGAGCCGAGGAAGCCGGCCCCGCCGGTGACGAGGATGCGTTTGTTCGACACGGTTGGGAAATTCGGAATGCGGAATTCGGAATGCGGAGTTAGGGCAGCGGAGCGAGCCCTAGCACAGCCGGATCGCTCCCAATTCAACACTCAATCCCGCGCTGCGTCGAGAGCGACAGAAGAACCAGACATCAAGTCATTCCGCATTCCGCATTCCGCATTCCGAATTGCTACCAGCCCCACAGCGTCCAAAACCATCGCCACATGTGCTTGGCGCGCCAAACCAGGCTCAGCACGACCAGCAGACCGATCGGCCCCAGCACCGCGAGCAGGAGATAGATCTTCGTCTCGCCCGGGTCGCGCTCGACTTCCCAGGGCGTGGCCACCGGGTCCGCCAAAGTCACTTTGCCCATCGCGCCGCGCGCCAAGTCGTCGGCCACGCCATCGACCATCCGCCAAGGAGGCCCCGGCCGCAGCAGCCCACTCAACGAGCCGATCATGATTGCAAGCAGCACGACCACGACCAGCAGCCGCTGGAGGCTGAACTGCAACCGCCACCGGCGGCGAGGGCCGCTTGAGACATCCATGGTCGTCTCGTGAAATGAGAACAGCCACGAAGGACACGAAGAGCACGAAGAAATAGGAAAGAGGGAGATGTGTGCCCGGCTTCTCCTTGTGCCCTTCTTTGTGTCCTTCTTTGTGTCCTTGGTGATCTTTGTGGTTCAGAAGATTCGCGAGGATCAACCCAGCCGCTGGATTCGCCGCACCAGCTCTGAGTAGCTCAGCTCCACGTTGGTCGGCACCAGCAGATAGCACCCCTTGTCGTCGCAGCAGTCGAGGATGATCTGCACGTCGTTGGGCGTGGCGAAGCCTTCGGGGCAGGGCTCGTGACCGTTGATCAGCACCTTGGCGCCCACCGTCTTGGCGAAGGCCCGCGCGTTCTCGGCACGGTAGTCGCGGCCCCACACCAGCTCGAACAGGTCGCCGTGCTCCTGGAAGTCGGCCGGCTGGAGGTCGCGGTGAAAGATCGAGGCGTCGAACCGCATCCGATCGACGTTGGCCGGCACGCTGTGGCACACGAACACGCCGCCGGGCAACCGCACCGCCAGCGGGCACGAGCGAAGGAACGGCACGTACGCCCCCCGCACGCGATCGGCCGCGCGGCCGTAGGCCTCTTGCAGGCCCATCCGGAACAGCATGTTGAGCATCTTCTGCTGCTTGAGGATGGGGTAATCGGTCATTTCGGCCAGCTCGTGATTGCTCATCAGGAAGTGCACCCGCTCGGGATAGCGGGCCTTGAGCTTGGCCACGTCCTCCAGCATGGTGTGCGACATGTCGCCGCCGTTGGGGTAGGTCATGCCGCCGTGGCAGACCTCCTGCATAATCAGGTGCCGCCGCGGGCGGTTATCCAGGTCGGCCAGCCGGCGGATGAGGTTGAAATTGCGGCGATGGCCGTGCAGGTCGGCCGTGATCATCACCTCATCGGCCACGTCCGGCGTGATGACGATGACGTTCCCCTCCCGGCACGGCGTGCGGAGATTGGCCTCGGTCGCCGCCTGGTAGCTGGCGATGATGCTTTCGATGTATTCGATTGTGGCAGCCATCGAGCGGCCCGAAGAGCGAGAGGTTGACCAGCGCAGTGGATCAGCACCCCGGCTGCTCTGAAGCAGCCGGGGTGCTTTGTTCATTCTAGCGAGCCGGGCGCCTGGACGAAACGTAGAACCACGGGCAGTAGCTGCTTGATCGATGTTCAGAAGCCCGGCTTCTCCAAGAAGCCGGGCTTCTACAGGCCCGAACAGCTACAGCAGCGCCGTGGTCTCATCGTAGCCGTACATCAGATTGAAGTTCTGCACCGCGGCGCCGGATGCCCCTTTGATGAGGTTGTCTTCGCAACTGATCGTGATGATCTTGCCGCGGACAAGTCGCACGGTGAGGTGACAGAAGTTCGTGCCGACGGTGTCCTTGGTGGCCGGCAGATGATCGACCACGTGCACGAACGGCTCCTCGGCGTAGAACTGCCGCAAGGTGTCGAACAGCTTCTCTTCGGTCACCGTGCCGGTGGGCAACGTGCTGAGCGGCGTGGAATACGCCGTGGTGAGCAGGCCCCGGTCCATGGGCACCAGGTGCGGCGTGAAGATCACCTCCACCCTCTGGCCGGCCGCGAAGCTGAGGATTTGGTCGATCTCCGGCGTGTGCCGATGCCGGCCGACGTTGTAGGCCGACAGGCTCTCGTTGCACTCGGGATAGTGCGTCGTCAGCTTCGGCTGCCGTCCGGCGCCTGACACGCCGCTCTTGGAGTCCACGATGATTCCCCGCGGCTCGATCAGGCCGGCCTTGAGCAGCGGCGCCAAGGCCAAGATCGCCGACGTCGGATAGCAGCCCGGATTGGCCACGAGCGTGGCCTGCCGAATGCGGTCGCGGAACAGCTCGGGCAAGCCGTAGACGGCTATCTTCAATCCCGCCGGGTCTTGGTGTTTCTCGCCATACCACTCGGCGTAGACTTCGGGATCGTCCAGGCGGTAGTCGGCGCTCAGGTCGATGACCTTGCAGCCGGCTTTGCCGCCAGGCTCCTTACTGCTGGTTCCCTTGCCACCGGCATTCAGCAGTTGCGGCACGACCGAGGCCGTCACGCCATGCGGCAGGCAGCAGAACACGCAATCGGCCCGCGCCGCCACGACGGCCGGCTCGAGGTCTTCGCACTTCAGATCGGTGCGGCCGACCAGCGAGGGGTGCACGTTGGCCAGGTCGGGGTTCCCTTCCTGGCGGCTGGTCACGGCGGTGATCTCGGCCTGGGGATGCCGCAGCAGGATCTTGACCAGCTCCAGTGCGGAATAGCCGGTGGCGCCCAGGATGGCAACGCGTGTCATGTCGGTCGGCGAGTCAAACGGCAGGCAGGGACCATGCGTGGACAATCGAGCGCGCAGTATACAGCCGTGGGATTGGAGCGACTACCGGGGCCGTTGTCACGCACGTGGGGACGAAGTTTTCGCGAACACGTTTGACGCCGCGACACAAGTGTGCACCACCGGGCTCGCCCCGGTGGCTTGCTGACTGGCTGCTACCAGTGGGCACGAACAGAATGACCCCCACCGGGCTCGCCCCGGTGGTTAGATGACTGAGTGCTGCAACGCGTTGCCAGCTTCCAGTCGCAGGACCACCGGGACGAGCCCGGTGGAGAGTGGGCGAGGCTGGAGATCGTTGGTAGCCGCCAGTCGGCGAGCCACCGGGGCAAGCCCGGTGGAGTTTTTGCCGGAACCCTTTAGGTGTTGCTTCGCGGAAACAGCGTTGCCTTGGCCCACCAACCGCTCTGCGGAGAGGTTGCCTGGCGGCGACGCGCCGCGGGCGGTCGCAGGCTGATCTTCTCGCTCGGGGAACCATAAGCTACGTTTGACTGCCGACCGGACCAGGCTGCCCGGCGGCCGCTTGTGAACGTGGAGTTCTTCCGCCGCAGCCGTAGCCTGACTCTCGGAGTCGGGCGTTTTCGAGTCGGGCGCCCGACTCCGAGAGTCAGGCTACAAAGCTTCCCTGGGAGGCGATCCATGTCGCGCCATTTGGCCGTTGCCGCTTTCGCCGGCTGCGTTTGGTTTGTGGCCCATGCTCCGGCTCGGTCCGACGATGCCGCCGCAGCGACCGTGACGGACCGCGAGGCGGAAGGCCTGGTCACCAAGCAGCCCGAGTCGATCGATGCCTGGGAGGCACGTCGGCCGGCGCTGCTGGGCTGGCTGCGGAGCCGCTTGGGCGAGGCTCCGGCGAAACAGCCGGATTGGTCCGTCGGCGGCGAAGCCGTCCCGCGGGACGGGTGTGCGTCGTTCACCCTGCGCCGCGGCGAGACGGAATGCGGCGCGTTGTTGGTGCCGGCCGATCACGTTGGCCGCGGGCCGGCGGTGGTCTATTTCGCCAACGGCCCGCTGCAGGCCGCGGGGGCGGACAAGGACAAGAAGTCTGCCGAGTTGGCCCGCAGCGCTTGCGAAGATCTCGCTCGGTCCGGTTACGTCGTGATGCTCGTGCACGAAGCCGGCAGAGACGAAGCCGCCGGAGACGAAGCCGCCGGAGACGAAGCCGGCGGAACAGACGATACGGCCCGGCCGGATCGCAGCGCCGCGACGGCGGCGACGTGGCAAGTCACGACGCACGCCGACCTGAAGGGCGTGGAGTTTCTGCTGGCGCGGCGGGAAGTGGACCCCGACCGCGTGGCCGTCCTGGGCGTCGGCGCCGCCGCTCGGCGCGCCTGGTGGGCGGCGGCCAGCGACGAACGTCTGGCGGCGGTCGTGAGCCTCGGCACGCCGGAGAGCGGCACGCTGGAGGACCAGGTCCTGCTGAGCCTGATCGCGCCGCGGCCGCATCGGCTGGCGCTCGACATGAAGCGCGTGGATGAGCGGCAGACGGCTTACCGGCACTGGCTGGCTGGCCCGCAGAATGTCTACGAGTGGCGCGAGGTGCCCCGGCTGTTCTCTACCAAGGTCGGGGCCGGATTCAGCTCCACGTCCAAGTCGCCTGCCTGGCAGGACACGTTGCGCTGGCTCAAAGACGAGCTGTAGCGCTCGCACGCCGACGCCGCATTCTCAGACGGCACACACGTCGAGCTGACGCTTCGACGCTCGCCTCGTGATGACAGCACCGCGCGCTGGCCTGCGCCCAGCAGCGTGCCAGCATCCGGTCGTTGGCTTCTCGGACAAATCCGCGTGCGCGCCGTGGAGAGCCTAGGCGGACTTTGCCGATAAGGCAGAGGCTGCGTGGGGGACAGACATTCCCGTCTGCCAGGCAGGCTGGAAAGCCTGCCCCACGGCAGCTCGCGGAGACGCTCGGCGTCTTCGTAGCCTGACTCTCCGAGTCGGGCCGCCGATCACAGGCCGCCCGACTCGGAGAGTCAGGCTACGGCACGCGGAGCCAGATGGCTGCTCAAAGCCTCCGGGGGGGTGGCGGATGATGGTTCGCGCGATGCTCGCCGCGTGTTTGGCGATGCTTTCCGGCTGTGGGTTCTTTCCCACGGCCGTGAAGCAGACGTGGGTGCACAATCCGTTTCCGCAAATGATGAAGGTGGCCGTCGCGCCCTTCTTCAACCTGACCAGCGAGCCGCCCACGGTCGTCGATGGCCGGCAATTCGGCCTGGCCTACTACAACGAGCTGCAACGCATCCCAGGCTTCGAGGTCGTGCCGATCGGCGTCGTGGAAGAAGCGCTGAAGGCACACGGACTGTCGCTGGATCGCCCTGCCGATGCCCGCAAGTTGGCGCAGCTCCTCCACGTGGACGCCGTGGCGGTGGGGGCCGTCACCGACTTCACGCCGTATTACCCGCCGCGGTGCGCGATGGTGGTCGAATGGTACGCGGCCGACCCGGCGTTTCAGCCGGTGCCGCCGGGCTACGGCCTGCCGTGGGGAACGTGCGAAGAAAAGGAGATCCCCCAGCAGGTGGTGTTCGACGCCGACCTGGCGGCGGCCCGTGCGGACTACGAGAAGGCCCGCATGTCCGGGGCGATGGGTGGTCCTTTCCCTCCCGCTACGGGTCCCTGTCTGCCGCCCTTGGGGATCGCGGAGGTCCGGCCGGTTGTGCGGCATGTAGCGACTTACAACGGCCAGGACGCCGACGTGACGGCCGCCTTGACGGAATACGTGGCCCGCGAGACCGACGCCCGGCCCGGCGGCTGGGCGGCCTATTTGAGTCGCAGTGACGACTTTATCCGGTTTTGCTGCTACCGGCACCTTCACGAGCTGCTGGCCGCCCGCGGCGGGGCCGAAACCCATGTGGTCTGGCGCTGGCCGGACTGCCGATAAGAGACAGGCGGTGTAGTGCTTCGCGTGATTGCTCAGGGGATGCGATTCGCGTGACGTGCTTCGTGCCGGTTCGGCGCAGGCCCGATGGTTCCCTCGCTTGGAGACGACGCCTTGTCACAGGAAATCAACGTGCTGGCCTTGGTCAAGGGCGCGGAGCGATACGTCTTCTTGTACGCCGACGAGCACAAGTCGGAAGTGCTGCGGACGCTGGGCCGGTTCGCCTCGAACCCCGAGCTGAGCTTCACCTGGTACGACGCCGCCGTGCTCAGCCAGCGCATCCGCCAGGAGAGCCACGCGCAGGCCGAAGTGCCCAGCGGCGAGTTCATGCTGGGCGAGCTGGACGAGTAGGGGCCAGGAGTCAGGAGACAGGAATCAGGAGACAGGAATCAGGAGTCAGCGTTCAGGAGTCAGAAGTCAAAGTCTGATGACAGTGATCCCACGGTCCTGATTTCTGCCCCCTGACTCCTGACCCCTGACTCCTGACAGTCGCCATGCAATCGGCCGTCGAAGCCTTCCTCCGCTATCTGCGCGCCGAGCGCAACGCCTCGGAGCTGACGCTCAAGAGCTACCGCGAAGATCTGGCGGCGCTGGAGACCTACCTGGTCGAGGCCTGCGGCGGGGAAAGTCCTCCGCCGGGCGAAATCACCACGGTGCTGCTCCGCGGCTACGTGGCCCACGTCCATAGCCAGGGCTACTCGAAGGCCACGATCGCCCGCCGGCTGGCTTCGCTGCGGAGCTTCTTCCGCTTCGGCGGCCGCCAGGGGTGGTGCCAGGGCAACCCGGCCAAGCCGCTGCGGAACCCGCGCGCGGCGCGGAAGCTGCCGCACTTCCTCACCACCGACGAGTTGGGCCGGCTGCTCGAGACGCCCAAGGGCAGCCAGCCGATGGGACTGCGCGATCGGGCGATTCTCGAGACGATGTACTCCGCCGGCTTGCGGGTGAGCGAAGTGGTCGGCCTGAACGACTCGGACATGGACTTCGCCGCCGACATCATTCGCGTCCGAGGCAAGGGACGGCGCGAGCGGCTGGCCCCCATCGGCTCGTTCGCAGTGCGGGCGATCCGGCATTGGCTCGACGTGCGGAAGCTCAGTCCGGGCGAAAAGCCCAGCGCGGCCGCGCCGGTGTTCGTCAACAAGTTCGGCCGCCGGCTGACGACGCGCAGTGTCGGTCGCTTGCTGGAGAAGCACCTCCAGGTGGCGGGCCTCGACCAGCGGACCACGCCGCACACCTTGCGGCACAGCTTCGCCACCCATCTCTTGGATCGCGGGGCCGACATCCGCAGCGTGCAAGAGCTGCTAGGCCACAAAAGCCTGACGACGACGCAAATCTACACGCACGTCACCACCGCCCGGCTGCGCGAGGTCTACGAGCGAGCCCACCCGCGCGCGAGGTAGAGCAGCCATCGTAAAGTAGCCATCTCGCTCCGCGAGATGGAGCGGGGCAGGCATTCTTGCCTGCCTGGCAGACAGGAATGTCTGCCCCACGAAGACTTCAGCCTCTCCGCGAGAAAGGCCGCATTCACGCCGGCGGTTCTGGCCGTGGCTTCCCCGCCAACGACGGGTGCGTTAATGTGGGTTCCATGACCCGCAGACGCATCATCGGCTGGGTGGGAGTCACTGTCGCGATCCTGGTCATTGGGCTCGCGGCGTTGTATTGGTGGGCCTTCAACAATCGGCTTCCCGCTCGCGCGAAGACGATCCTCGAGCGGGCCGAGTCGTACGAGTTGCTCTCTCTTTACCAAAAAGACATGCCAAAGGAAGAGGATGGCCGCTACTTCGGCTGGCGGGTCTTGGGCAAGACCGTCGTAAATGATCCTGAGACGCGAGAGCAAATTCGAGCGGCCCTTTACAAGGATGTCTCCACGGCGGAAGGTCACAATTGCTTTTGGCCGCGCCACGCCATTCACGCGGAACACGATGGACACAGCGTGGATATCGTAATCTGCTTCCAATGCGAATGGGTCTATATCTACTTCGACGGACAGACCGCCGAAAAGCAGCGCCTGGGAACGACGAAAACCGGGCAGTCTTTGTTCGACGCCGTATTGCAAGCGGCAGGCATCCCGTTGAACGAGCCGGAAGCATAGGCACAAGTCTCGTACCGCGACGCTTTGCGGTTCCTACTCAGTCAACAACACAGCTCATGCGTTTCAAACTCGAATACGGCCGCACTGGCCTGGTCGTCGATCTGCCCGACAAGCACCTCGTGCGGTCGCTGGCCTACAAGAACGCCCCGGCGGTGCCGGACGCGGCCGGCGCGATTCGCGCTGCCATCGAGCGGCCGATTGGTACGCCTCCGCTGGCCGACGTCGCTCGCGGCCGCCGCGACGCCTGCGTGGTGATCTGCGACATCACGCGGCCCGTGCCCAACAAGCTCATCCTGCCGCAAATCCTGGGCACGCTCGAGCGAAGCGGCATCCCGCGGGAGCGGATCACGATCCTCGTGGCCACCGGCCTGCACCGGCCGAACGTCGGCGACGAGCTGATCGAAATGGTCGGCCGCGAGATCGCGGACAACTACCGCATCGAGAACCATCACGGCAAGGAGCTGGCCGAGCACACCTACCTCGGCCAAAGCCCGCGCGGCGTGCCGATCTGGATCGACAGCCGGTACACGGCCGCCGACTTGAAGATCACTACCGGGCTGATCGAACCGCACTTGATGGCCGGCTTCTCCGGCGGGCGAAAGGTCATCTGCCCCGGCATCGCGGCCCTGGAGACGGTGAAGGTTTGGCACGGCCCGCAGTTCCTCGAAGACCCACGCGCCGACTGCGGCATCCTGGAGGGCAACCCCGTGCACGAGGAAAACACCTGGATCGCCCAGCGGGCCGGCTGCGACTTCATCGTCAACGTGGTGATCGACGCCGAGCGGCGGCTGCTCAAGGTGGTGGCCGGCGACATGATCCAGGCCTTCGAGGAGGGCGTGCGGTTCGTCCGCGGCGTCGTCGCCGACCGCGTGCCGCAAGAGGTGGATGTCGTCGTGACCAGCTCGGCCGGCTACCCGTTGGACACGACGTTCTATCAAGCCGTGAAGGGGCTGACCGGTGCTCTGCCGATCGTCAAGCAAGGCGGCACGATCATCCTGGCCGCCAGCCTCTCCGAGGGCATCGGCAGCCCGGAGTTCCAGCGGCTATTCGACGAGAACCCGTCGCTCGAAGTCTTCGTCGAGCGGATCCTCGGCAAGGACTACTTCGTGATGGACCAATGGCAGCTCGAAGAGCTGGCCAAAGTCCGCCGCAAGGCCAAGGTAAAGATCGTCTCGGGCGGCCTCACGGCCGAAACGCTCAACCGGCTGTTCGTCGAGGCCGCGCCGAGCGTGGAACAGGCCGTGGCGGACAGCTTGAACGAGTACGGCCCGCAAGCGACGCTGGCGGTGATTCCCAAGGGGCCGTATGTGCTGGCGGAAGTGGGAGCGGCGGTGTAGCCGCGGTGGTCAATTGAACAATCTGGGGTCAGACCTCCACGGGTCGCAACGGCACCGTAGAATAGCATGACGGCCGTAAACGGTGTTGCTTGCCGCAAGGAGCTGTGATGTCCACGATTTCGCTGGAAGAGGCCCAGGCTCATCTCCCGGAACTGATCGCCAAGCTGGGGCAGGGCGAGCAGTTCGTGATCCTCCAAGACAAGCAAGCCGTGGCGAAGCTTGTCCTTCCTGAGGGGATGCCTGAATTTGGATGCTGTCGTGGAATGCTGACGATCGTCAGCGAAGATGATGAACATCTACGCGACTTCGCCGAGTACATGCCGTGAAGCTTCTGCTGGACACGCACGCTTTCTTGTGGTTCGTGCTCGGCGATCGGCGACTCAGTCAAGGGGCGTTGAACCACATCCTGGAAGCGGCCAACGCCAAGTTCGTCAGTCCAGCGAGCCATTGGGAGATCGCCATCAAGATCAGC